>NZ_ALVC01000102.1:0-9027 GCF_000293195.2 Sphingomonas sp. LH128 | reverse complement strand
CGGCGACAGGTAGAAATCGATCGTGTCGCCCCGCTTGTCGACTGCCCGGTACAGGTAGGTCCACTTGCCCCGCACCTTGACGTAGGTTTCATCCAGGCGCCAGCTCGGATCAAAGCCACGCCGCCAGAACCAGCGCAGCCGCTTCTCCATCTCCGGGGCGTAGCACTGGACCCAGCGATAGATCGTCGTATGGTCGACCGAAATGCCGCGTTCCGCCAGCATTTCCTCAAGGTCGCGATAGCTGATCGGATAGCGACAATACCAGCGCACCGCCCACAGGATCACATCACCCTGGAAATGGCGCCACTTGAAATCCGTCATCGTTCCGTCCGTCCAATCTCCGCCAAGCATGCTCAAGCTTCACGATTTTTGCAACAGAGCCATCAGGAGTGACCGCATGCCCCTTTCACCGCCACGCGCGGGCTTGAGGGCAGCCGTTTGATCGTCCTGATGAATCTCGAGGACATGCAGGAGGCCGGACTGGAAGAAGCATCGACGGTCACGCTCGTCGCCGATTGCGACACGCACCAGCGCCGTGAGGTGGGGGGTCTTCCCCCTTTGACCTACCGCGCGGCTGCCTTGCCGGCTATTTTCCCGAACTGAACCCGCTGGTCCCGCTTGGTCACCACGACGTTCTGTCGAAGACGCCCGCAGCAAAGGGGGTGCCGGTAAGGATCGAGGCATCATGAGGAGCGGCGATGCGGGAACGAGCCGGCTTGCAGCGCGCTTACTTATCGCAACCTCGAAAGGGTGAAAGCTCGCCACGACCCACCCTTTCGCCATGTGATGGAGCGTATCATGCCCGACACAGATTCTACCGGAACCCGCCGCGGCGTACTGGGAGACGCCCGTCCCGATGCAGTCGACCCGCACCGCCAGAAGAAAGGTGCACAGAAGCCTGAGAAAATCGAGGACCGCCCTTCGGTCGGAACCGTCAAGCCGGAAGACTACCCCGAAGGCCAGCGCGCCAGGAACACGGGGCAATGATGCCGGAACGGGACCAGCCCAGTTCGCGTCGCCTCGGCCGCGCGGGAATAATGGTGGCGGTGATCCTGCTGGCCGTTATCGTCCTAGTGTTCGCGGGACGCACTTTATGGCACGCCCAGGAGCTTGAACAAGAACAGCAGACCGGCGTGAATGAGCATGATGGCGCGCAACGCGCGATCAGGAAGGCCGAATAGCGATCTCTTCGACCCGATGCCGAGACAGATGACTTCGGTACCATCCGTTCCGCCATTGTCCGCCTTCCTAGCGCCCGGATTGCAGCCGGCCTAGTCGCCTGCAATCCGCGTCAGTCATCTTTTTTTGATCAAACACCAAGCACTCCTATTGCTTGCGATAACACGCGACGCTGGCCTGAAGTATCGACCATCTCCTGCTTAATGCGGTAACCGCGAAAGGTCGGGTCTCAGCAAACGTCGATCGTTGTCCGCGCGCCTGCGAGAAAACGAGCGATCCTGCCCCGGTCTCGATCGGTTTGCCTGACAATGCCATGCGCCGCCCCAAAGGATCCAAGCGATGAAAATCCAGAGCTTCATACTTACCGAGAATGGCTGGGTGCCCAACAACGCTCGGCTTCCGGTAGTTAATTATAGTGCGGCGCTGGATAGTGATGAGCCATACCTAGCGGATCGCTTCGAAGCGCTATTCGGCGGGCATGGCTGGCCAGCGGACTGGCGCGACGGGATTTTCGACTATCGCCATTACCACTCGACCGCGCATGAGGTGCTCGGCGTGTTTTCCGGTTCGGCAACGCTGGAAATCGGTGGACCACACGGACGCCGGATCGAGGTATTAGCTGGCGATGCGCTGATGCTGCCTGCCGGCACCGGGCACCGCTGCCTTTCCGCAAACGAGGATTTCGAAGTGGTCGGGGCTTATCCGCAAGGGCAGGACTGGGATATATGCCGGGAGGCTGCGGACGATGCCACGCGGGCTCGGATCGCCGCGCTGCCTGACCCCCCCTACGATCCCGTTACCGGTGAGCGGGGTGCGCGCACCGGCCCGTGAAATCAGGGATGCAGTAATTGCACATACCATTGCGCGTAGGGCCCGGTCCTTGCCAGATGCCGATTAAGATCGGGGGCGCCATCGTCCCACCAGACCGGTCCGCGCTCGCCCAGCGCCTGCTTTGCTGAATCGATCGCAGCATGTGCCCGCTCCTTCGCGTCGTGATCGCCCTTGCGCCTGGCAACACCAACCGCGCGACGGGCTGACATGAGCTTCTTGACCAGCGCCTCGCGACGCTCTTGCGGCAGGTTGGGATCGGACATGCGCCACAGCCGGCCGCCCACGACAAAGTAGTGACCGTCCGGCGTCACGGGGTGGCCGGCGACGCGTGTGGGTGGCTCAGCCATACAAATCCCGATGGAGGATGATGATAGGCGCATCAAGGCAGGCTCGCTCTCCGGCTGGGCCTGCCTCTAAGCGGCAATTCAGATTTTAGTGTTCGCTACTACGGCGTGGCTACCCGCTTCATCGCCTCTGATCTTACCGCCGAAGAGCATCTTCAGCTTGCCGGTCAGCGACACATCGGATTCCCATAGCTCAGCTTCATCGATATCGAAGCGAAGCAACGCAAGATTGGGATCCGTCTTTCCTCCGGGAAACCAAGCTTCGACAGCGTTCGACCACAGCTTGTCGACCATGGCAGGGTTGGTATCCAATTCGACGCGGCCCGACAGACACGCGAAGAAATCCTGACCCTTCGAAACGAATTGCGCCATCGCAGCGCCGCCGCCGGCAAGGCGATTGTCCTTACCGATGAAGAACCAGATGGTGTCGACCTGATCCTTGTCGAGCTGCGCCGTCAACGGTTCGGAATGGCTCTTCCCATCGGCAAGGCCGACCATCAGGAAAGGGCCCTTTTCGATCTTTTCCCAAAGGTGTTGCTTCAGCTTTTGTGTGTCAGTCGACATTGCCATCTCCTCAAGGGTGTTCCAGCCACAACGCCGGTATGCCGCCTGAGTTTCGCAAACGTTGCCTATCCGGTGAGCGGCTGTGCTCTTTCGCCGCCATGCCGCCTTCGCGGTCCGCAGGAGTAGCACCGCCGCCAAATTCGACGTCGCTGTGGCCCGGATTCAGGCGCTCTTCGCGCAAATCGTTGCGGTGCTCCTAGTCTTTGTGAATTGGCAGAATTATCGGCGCAATCGCGGGCAACAAAGCCGCTGAACACGTGCGCGGCGTCATTGGTACGGCGGGCACCCTGCTCGGATTCGCTGCCCCGACCGTGCTGCGGCGCATGGGTCCGCTCGGCCTGATTGGCGCCGTGGCCGGGGGCTACGCCTACAAAAGGTATGCGGAACGCCGGGACGCGCGAAAGCCGCCTGCGCAGCGGCCAAGCGGTTTCGCGGAACCGGCGCGCACACAGGCCTGACCGGGTTCAAGCCGATGCTGGGGCAGCGCCTCTGGCATCACCGTCCTCTGGGCGGATCAGCCGAGTTTTCGCATCAGCCGCCCTGCCGCGCCGTGCTCGGCCGCGAGGTTGCGGTTGTAGACGAGCGGCATGCGCGGGCTCTTCCAGCGCAGCGCGTCCATGATGCCCGCGAGATCCTCACCACTCGCGAAAAGGTCCTGATTGAGGCCAACACGCGTGGAGTGCCCACTGATGCGCTTCAGCCAGTGCTCCAGATCGTCGCGGGTCAGATCAGGCAAGGCCCCCTTCTCGAACGCCCGCCGGATGATCGCGCGCCAGATCGGCCCGATCGAGCCGGGATGAAGCGCGGCATCGCCGACACTGTATTCGGTGCGGGCCGCCACGGCAGGTTGGGGCAGTGCCTTGCGCCAGTGATACCCTTCGCGCCCGGACAGCGTCGCCAGATCGCGGCCGGGTATGCGGGCCCTCGCCTTGTAGCGGCGCACGAACACCCGGCGGAACACCGCGCCCTCACTGATCTCGGCCGCGTCCAGCCAAGCTTTGACCGCACGCACGGTGCGAGGGCTGAGGAAAGCGGTAGCCCCCTCCCCTTCGCTATCGCTCTTGCTGCGCGGGATCGCAAGCAGCCGCGCATCGGGGTCGATGGCAGGGAGGATGTGCCCGACTTCGACGGCGACCAGTTCGCTGGCCCGGAGCCCTGTATCGTAGGCCAGACTGAGGAGGGCGCGATCGCGCAGGCCGACGAGGTCCTCACCGCAGCTTTCCAGCAGCGCACGAAGATTGAGACCCCGTGCCAGGTCGCGTTCGATGTCGGAGACAGGTCCCTTGAATCGCAGCGGCGCCGCCTGGCGCTGGGCCACCCCCTTTTCCTTACGGATTGCCGCCAGCGTCAGCTTGACCAGCGGAGCCGTTGTGGGATCGATGAGGCCAAGTAGTTGGTGCAGCCGCGCGATCGACGCCTTGTAGCGGGCCAGCGAGGCCGGGCGGGCCCCCTGCCCGCCCCGGCGCTTGAGATAGTCCGCAACGTCCTCCGATCGTGCCGGCACGGTGATGCGGCGATGCTGGCGGCACCACAGATCGAAAGCGGAGAGATCCGAGCGCAGCGCTGCGAGCGTATGTTTCGAAGCCGCCGCCTGGAACGCTTCGAGCAAACCCGCATCCACGACAACCTGCTCCGCCGTCCGGAGCGACGTGATCAGCGGCACCAGGGCGCCGCCCGCCCCTGTTCCATCATGGCGACCCGCCGCACCGAGAAGGCTGGCGTGCCCGGCGGAGCCAAGTGTTTCGGTACCGGAGACTGGGTTTGGCTGGTGCACGCTCATTCGTCTGCTTTTCCATGCTTTTTCGCAATCCGCGCAAAACCGCCGGTTTTTCAGCACACCGCTTGTCGGTATCAGCAAAAGACAGGACTGGGAAACGGAAGGTTTTCAAACATCATCTGTCACCAAATTCCAAGACTTTGTCGCGCTCACCCCACGATTTTGTTAGAATAAGACCGGACCACGCAATGCGAGTCCCTGAAGCCGTCGGGGATAAGTCATGGCTGATATGGGTGCCCATCTGACGATGATCGCGCCTGCCGCTTGGCAGGAGGCTTGTGATCGCGAAGCGGTAATTCGGTCCCTCGCCGAAGAGCCGAAGTTGACCGGCGCGGCAGTGGAATCCGCCGCTGCGGAACTCGGACTTAGCCGCAGCCGCATCTTCGTATTGGTCGCCCGATATCGCTCCAATCCCGTGGCGAGTTCCCTTCTCGACCAAGGTCGAGGCTTTCCAAAGGGCAAGCGACGCCTACCCGCGAGATTGGATGGTATCGTGACTGCGGAGATTGATGGTTTCTATCTGGCAAGGCCCAAACCGTCACTCGCACAGTTGGTCCGAAGCATCAGACACGCTTGCCACTCGGAAGGCATTGAGGCGCCTTCACGCAACACGATCGTCGCCCGGGCACGTGAAATCGATGCGAGACGAACCATAGCGGAGCGCGACGGCACGAAGGCTGCTGCGGATCGCTTTCGCCCTGTCACCTGCTCATTCGACGCCGAGTATCCACTTCAAGTCGTGCAGATGGACCACACGCCCGCGGACGTCATCATTGTCGATGAACATTTTCGCAGGCCGCTTGGTCGGCCAATGCTCACGCTTCAGATCGACGTAGCCACGCGCACGATCCCCGGGTTCTATATTTCCCTCGAGAACCCTTCGGCAACGTCCGTCGGCATGGCCATCCGCCACGCCGTGCTACCGAAGACCGCATGGTTACAGGAAAGGGATCTTGACCTTGTCGAGTATCCTGTCGCGGGGATTCCCGACGCCCTTCATCTCGACAACGCCAAGGAATTCCACTCCCTGGCGCTCAAGCGGGGCTGCCGCCAATACGGGATAGAGCTGATCTATCGCCCCGTGAGGACACCCCACTACGGAGGCCATATCGAGCGGCTGATCGGGACGACAATCGGTGAGATACACCTCCTTCCCGGAACCACCTTCTCAAACGTAAGGGCGAAAGGTGACTATGACGCTGAGGGGCAGGCTTGCCTTACCCTCCCGGAGTTCGAACGCTGGCTCACGCTGCAGATCGCCATCTACCACGGCACAATCCACACCGCGCTGGGAGTTCCGCCGCTGACCGCCTGGCATGATGGACTGGTGCTGCGACCGAAACCGGTACGTAGTCCGATCAATGAGGCGCCCTTTCTTCTGGATTTCCTGCCTTTCGAAATGCGCAAAGTCCGGCGCGAAGGCATCGAGCTTTTCCATGCGTTCTATTGGCATGGAGCCTTGGCCGAGATCGCGGCGGGTACTGATCGAAAGCGGCCGGTAAAATACAATCCGCTCAATCTCTCGGTGGTCTATCTGGAGCTCTCAGACGGCGACCATCTGACCGTTCCTCTTCGGGACCGGCGGCGTCCGGCAATCACGAAATTCGAGCATGATGCGGCTGTGAAGGCTCTACGGGAGCGCGGTCGAATGGCGCTTGATGAGCACCAAATTTTCGAGATGGTCAAAGAGCAAAGGACCATCGTTCGCGACGCCATTGCTCGGACCAAGACGGCTCGCAAGGCCGCGCAGCGAACCGTTTATGCCTTGAGCGCTGGAGCACCGGTCATTGCGCCAACGGAACCCCGCCTGCTCAACCCGCCCGATCCGCCAGCTGACACCGACAGGGTTGTGCCGTTCGACATCGAGGAACGCGGATGACTGTGCTCAACCAACATCTGTTTCCGGCCTATCGCGACCAGGCGGACTATCCCGACGAAACCAGGATCGATTGGCTACGCCGTGACCGTTGGATGGGCCTTCCGCAATCAGAGGCGGCGTTGAGCCAGCTCGAAGATCTTCTGGCCTATCCCAAGCGCGGACGCATGCCATGCCTGCTCCTGTTCGGATCAACCGGCATGGGCAAAAGCGAAATCCTCAGCCGCTTCTCGGAACTTCATGCCCCCGCGTTCGACGAACGGGCAGGCATCACCGTCATGCCGGTCGTTTCAGTTCAGATGCCGCCAGAGCCAACCGAGGAGGAGTTTTATACCGAGCTCATGCTGGCCATGAACTACGCCGAGTTCGGCCATCTATCACTTCGCACACTGCGCGCTCTGGCGAGACAAACCCTCGCGGAATTCGGCGCCCGCATTCTCGTGCTGGACGAGGTCGACAAGATGCTCGCCGGGACGCCGAGGCAGCAACGCATCTTTCTCAACACCATCCGCTTCCTCACCAACGATCTTAGAATTCCCATTGTCTGCGCGGGTACGGAAGACGCACGGATCGCCGTACTCACTGACCCCAACCTTGCTGATCGGTTTGGCGCCCTGGAGTTGATCGCCTGGCGCAACGATCATGCACTGCGCCAGTTGTTGGCCAGCTTCGCTGGATTACTTCCCCTGAGGCGCCCTTCCCATCTCGACGATGACCAGGTGCGTCGACGGGTTCTTGCGCTTACCGATGGGGTCACGGGCCGAATTTTTCGATTGATGGAAGCGGTTGCCATTGCAGCTATCCGTAGCGGCCGCGAGATGATCGATGCCGACAGCTTCGACGATGAGCAATTGCTGCTTCCCCTGGTTTCCATGCAGGTCACTGCAGGAGGCAGGAGAGCCGCCCGATGTCGACGGCCATGATAGCGGATTTGCTCCCATTTCCAGACGAGCTCCTCAGTTCCTGGAGTGAACGCAGAGCGAAGGGGCGACCAGCTATCGACAGATCGTCTGATGCCCCCCGTCCATCTCGTCGATCCTGGCACCAACACAACCCGGATTACTGTCCTTCGGCTGCATGGCTTGCATGGGCATCGGCAGCGTTCAATGTTGAGACTGGGCAGTTGGCCGGAAACGCCCTTCGTCGTCGTTACAAGGCGATGCGGAAAGAATTCGTCGCCTGGCTCTATCCCCCAACGGGAATCGGCCAGGCAACCTCTCCGGCTGTCCCCTGCGTGCGCGTTGCCTGGTGCAACCGTTGTCTGGCTGAGGACCATGCCAACGCAAGGCCCGCATACTTCAGGCAATGCTGGGCCCTCGCGCCGCAAACCTTCTGCCACAAACATCGGTGGCCGTTAGAAGAGCGGTGCACCATCTGTGGCGCCTACAACTGGACAGTCGTCCGCACTGCAACGAATTGCGTGCGCCTCGTTTGTGGTGAGTGCTGGCGAGCGCTCGAGCGGTCCATGCGCGCCGCCCTCAATGCCTCCCCATCTATGCTAGACGCTTGGGACCGCGTGATTGCCCTCGAAGCACAGATCCTGGCAGCATTGTCCGGTCGAACACCAGATCAGTTTCGTTTCAACTTCACCTCCGGCGCGCAGCTCCTGAATGAGGTCGATGACATTGCCGGAATTCTGTGTCGAAATTACTGGGGGTACACGCGAACCAACATCCCACTGAACGCCTTCAGTTGCCCTGCTCTGGCCCCGGGTTACCTCCCAAAAGACTTCTACGAAAGTGACGGACTTCATCCTCTCGCAACCGGCAGCATTAGAAAACGCCGGAGCCTTCTAGCGGCAATCTGTGCAATTCTGGATCCCGATCCGACGACCGGACGCACCCTCTACGGGCCAGAAAGTCGGCCATCGATCGAGGAATTCGTTTCAACCACCGAGCGATCCGCCATCGAAATACCCATCTCGACGGCGGATCGATGGTCGCCAAGCTTTATTGGTCGGCTGAACGGTGCTCGCCGAGCGTTGGAGCAAAAGCGCAAAGTTTCCAAGCTGGCTGGCGATCTGGCCGCTGCGCTGCTGAACAACCTTAACCGCTCCGCCGCGAACTCCGGCGATCGGTCCTGAGGGCAAGGTCAAGCGATTGGGTCGTTTTCACCATGCGCTCTTCCCCTACCTATCTTGGCAGCGTCCGCTAACGGCCCGAGATCGCAATCGCGGAATGATCAGGTGCCGGATCAACCGGCACCCCAAGTTGCTTGCGTTCTGAGTAGCGATCAACGAGCTGACCGGCGTGCGGACGCATCAGGACAGTGAAGCGCACCAGCTCCTCCATCACGTCGACGATGCGGTCATAATAGCTCGACGGCTTCATGCGGCCTGCTTCGTCAAACTCCTTGTAGGCCATCGCCACGGATGACTGGTTGGGAATGGTGAACATTCGCATCCAGCGGCCCAGCAGGCGAAGCGTGTTCACGGCGTTGAACGACTGCGAGCCGCC
>NZ_ALVC01000101.1:0-22070 GCF_000293195.2 Sphingomonas sp. LH128 | reverse complement strand
CCCCCCCACCCGCCGTCGTCTTGAGAAAATCGCGCCTATCCATGTGCGGCCTCACGAAACGGCGTTGTTGCGGATGATCTTGCGATAGACGGCGGCGCTCGGCTTGAGCGTGCGCGCGAAGGTCTGCCGATCCACGCTCGCCAGTCCAAACCTCGGCTTGTATCCACGCAGCCATTCGAAATTATCGATCAGCGACCAGTGCATGTATCCCATCACTGGCACGCCCTTTGCGATCGCCTCGTGCAAATGCTTGAGAACCTGCGGGATGTACCATTCGCGGCGGCGATCGTCCTCGGTTTCGAGGCCGTTCTCGGTCACGAAGATCGGCTTGCCCGTCTGCTCGTACACGTATTCCACCGTGTTTCGCAGCGCCGTGGGCTGCTTGATCATCTCTTCCATGTGCGCCGGATCGACATAGGGCATCGCTTCGAAGTCGGGCAGCTTCGCCCCGCTGCCGGGGATGCGTATCTGGCGATAGGTCTGCACGCCGACGAAGTCGCCAGCGCGCTTCACGACTTCGAGCCACCCTCCGTATGCCGCCTTACGCAAGTCCATGTGGCGACTGCCCTCATTGGCGCCTTCGAAATCGACGAGGTTCAAGGTAACGCCGGTCGGCAGATCGCCACGCACCGCCTTGATCGCGGCGAACGCCTTTTCGTGGGCGGCCATGAGCTGCGGGGTCATGCCCTTGATGTCGGGATGGTTCATCGTCACGAAACGATCACGGCCGGTCGCCTTGGCAGCCGCAGCATGAGCGGCGGTCTGCTTTTCATCTTCCTTGTCGAAATAAGCGCCCGACTGGGGCATCACGCGATAGGTCAGGCCGACCTGCGGCTCGTTGATCGTGCAGGCAACCCCGATCTCGGCGCCCAGCAGACGCATGGCCCGGTCGCAGTAGTTGGCGAAAAGGTCAGGCGATTCAGGATTGAGCCACCCCCCCGCCTCGGCGAACCACCGCGGCGCGGCGACATGGTAGAAGGTCACCACCGGCTCGATGCCCGCTTCGCGCAACGCCGCAATGAAGCGCTTGTAGTGATCGATCTCCGCCAGGGAGAATTGACCCCGGATCGGCTCGATGCGCGCCCACTCGATAGAGAAGCGATAGGCATTGAGGCCGATCGCCTTCATGATCGCGATGTCCTCGCGCCAGCGGTGGTAGCTGTCGCAGGTGTCTCCCGAGGGATCGTCGAAAGTCTGCGGCTTGACCGTCTCCATGAACCAGAGGTCGGAATTGACGTTGTTGCCCTCGATCTGGTGGCCTGCAGTCGAGGCACCCCAGCGAAATCCTTTGGGAAAACGCACGGTGGCGGATGCGGGAGCAGCAAGGGCACCCGGCGCGGCAGCGCCCAGCGCGGCCATGGAACCCGCCGCCAGTAACGCGCGGCGGTTCAATTCGATGTGCCTGTCAGTCATGGTTCTCTCCCATTTTCGATCAAGTCGTGATGAATTTCGAGGGTCGGTCCGGTTGCCACGGTGCGCTTCTCGCGCAGCAGCCACCATAGGGCGGCCGCGCCCACGACGTCGAACCCGGCCAAAGCGATGAACAGCGGATTGTAGCCGTAGGCATCGGCGCTCTGGCCGATCAGGAACGTGAACAGCATCCCGCCGATCCAGGCGACCGTACCGGCCATGCCGCTGGCGGTTGCGACGGTGCGCTTGTCGAAGACGTCCGCGCAAAGCGTTATCAGCGCGCCGTTCAGCATCTGGTGTGCGAAACCGCCGATGCAGAACAATGCGATCGCCAGCCCCGGAGACGTCGCCAGGCCGATGCAGGCGGGGCCGGCCATGCAAACGGCGCCGACCGTCATGGTGACCTTGCGCGAAGCGATCATGCCCACGCCGCGCCGCATCAGCAGGGGTGGCAACAGGCCCGCCGTCAGCGAGCCCACATCAGCTGCGAGAAACGGCAGCCAGGACCAGAGCGCGATGCTCTTGAGATCAAGGCTCCAGACCGCGACCAGATAGAGCGGGATGAAGAAGTTGAAGGTCTGCCACGCCGGCTCCGCGAGGAAGCGCGGCACCGCGATCGCCCAGAAGGCCCTGGAGCGCAGCACCGCCATGCGGGTAGCCGGACGATCCCCCAGGTCTCCGCCCCCGCGCCCCTCCTCGATGAGCCGGCGCTCCGCACTCGACAGTCGGGGATGGGCTTCGGGTGTGCGGTAGCCGAACCACCACAGAAGCGCCCAGACAACACTGAGCGCACCGGTAACGAGAAAAGCCGATTGCCAGCCCCAGTTGAGGATGCAGAACACAACCAGTGGCGGGGCGATCATGTTGCCGACGCTGGTTCCCATCTGGAACGCACTCGTCGCCAGCGGCCGCTCGGCTGCCGGGAACCATTCGGAAACCGTCTTGGCCCCCGCGGGAATGGCCGCAGCCTCCGTGGCGCCAAGCAGTCCGCGAAAGAAGGCCAGGCCCTGCCAGCTCGATGCAAGGCCATGCGCCATGTTCGACAAGGCCCAGCCAATGGCGAACAGAAAGAAGCCAAGCCGTGTACCCAGCGCATCGAGGATCGCGCCCGCGACGCTCTGCATCACGGTGTAGCTCGCCTGGAACGCCAGCACGACCCAGCTGTACTGCTCGGTATCCATACCGAACTCGGCCTTGATGGTCGGAGCCGCGACCGACAGCGTCGAGCGCGCCAGATAGTTCAGTATCGTACCCAGGGTGACCAGGCCGATGATGACCCAGCGCAATTTACCAATCCGCGCCATCATCCGCCCCTGAAGATTTCAAGCGGCCCTCGAGTACAGGCCGTGGGAACCGCAACACCCGAAGTCACCGGTCCACCGTGATCGCGGCGACAACCGCCCGCCCGCCACTGCCGGCAAAATCGAGTTTGAGCAGCCCGCCTGTCACCGTGACCGGGAAACTGCGTTCCAGCGCCTTGAGCGGTCCGCCTGCCTGCTTCTGGACACTGAACGCCGGAAGCGCGACCTTGCCATTCGCCGAGACGGTCATGGTCGTCGCGCCAGACGCCACGCTGGAAGGCTCGAACGTGTGGATCGTCACCGTCCAGCGGCCGTCGGGCAGTGGTATCGCGTAGGAGAAGGCCTCACCCTCGCGCCAGTAATCGAACAGCGAAGGCGTCGGCGTCTCGACCTTGCGGGGATTGGCGGCCTTGCGCCCGAAGCCCTCCAGGTTGAGGATCATCGGCACGCCGCCGGTGACGAAATTGTCGGACCCGAACTGTCGTCCTCCGGCAATCCGGCCGGCCAGGTCGCCGGCATCGATGGCGATACCGGTCCTCAGCGGATCCGGGCCGATCCACTCGGCACTATCCTCCACCGTGACGCCGGCGCTGCTCGCAGTGACGACGGCACGGTTCGAACCCGGCGCCAGGGCGACCGCAGGCCACAGGCATATGCTGTCCGCGCACGCGACCTCGCCGACAGGCTTGCCGTTGATGCTCAACCGGGCAGTGGATGCATTGGTATAGGCCTTGACCTCCATCACCGGATAGGCACGCGCCTCATAGGCCCCTGTGCATTATTCGGCCACAGATTCACGGTAGGCGAGCTTGAGGGACGTCGGCGCCAGCTTCTCTGCCAGGGATTGCGCTACGTAAGCCGTCGCGGCCACACAAAAAGGCCGGCACAACGGCCGGCCATAGTTTTAGGAGAGGATGCCTGAAAGGCATCCTCATGCTGCACCTGCGAGCAGCCGTGCGCAATACAAATCCGCAGGCACCGTTGGTGAAGGCGGCTCCAGTGTCTATCAGGCGGCCAGCATGTCCTTCATCGTTGCGGGGTCAAGCCGTCACCGGCGCAGTTCTTCGATCCCGAGTTCCTGCCATATCCACCCGAAGTCGTACGTCGCCATCGGATCATCGATGTCAGCGTGTCTCCCACTGAGATTTTCGAGATGTTTTAGCCACGTGGCGAGTTGGTCGCGTCCGGCCTTGCTGCCGGCGCATTGTCGCGGCGTTTTGTCGCCGAGCATCGGGACAGGCTCATCGAGGAGTGTCCGGTATTGACGATCGAGCATGCCCTGGACAAGCGGGGTGGCGACCTCGACCGGGATGTCCGGTGCCGGCTCCGACACGGTTCGTCCTTCCTGACGCGCAGCCATCGCCTGTTCGATCGTCTCGATCTCGGTCAAAGGTGTTCCCACCAGGGCGCCGAGCGCCTGGGTGACGAGTGCAACGCCGCGTTCTGCACGTTCGGCCGAGGTGACGGAGAGGATCAGAGCGCGGCCCTTGAGTTCCAGATTCCCAAGCACCGGCGTGCCGTCTTCCATTGACACACCCCACGCCATCTGGCCGGTGCCTTTCTTGCCCTGTTTTGTTCTGGTGCCGAGCCAGTTCCAGAAATGTGACGTTTCCCGCTGCAGGGCGGGCACGGTATCGAGGCGGTCGCCGATGAGTGCCTGCGTCGTCCCCCGCGTGAACGGAAAACGGACACGGTGGAAAACAACCTCCTCGCCATCGGCGTTATGCAGCGTGGGGATGGCGACAGGCTCGAGCATCCTGGGCAAGATGTCGAACAGCCAGACCATCGAGATGAGCGGCGCCAGGTCGCGCAGTTGATCATCGTCGATCACTAGTTTCGCGCGCGGGCCGCGCTTGCCCTGTCCCAGGCGCAATGCCTCGAGAAGGGCGCTGGTGGCTTCCGCTGTAAAGGACAGCAGGCCGCCTGCCAGGATCCTATGCCCGCTCACCGGAATGATGCGCACGCCGATCCGATCCCACGGGCCCAGCGTCCTGGACGCGGTGCGCTCGCGGACCTGGACGGGATCACCGCCCCGGATCAGATCTCGCGCGAGGAAGCCGACGCCGGGCTCGATCGCGCTGACTTCATAGACGCTCATGACGGAGGTCTTCAGCGCGCGCATGTAGAGCTTGTTGGGGCCGGCCTCGTTCCATCCGCGGCGCTTGAGATATTCGTCCACGATGTTGCGGCCATCGGGCTCGAAGACGCGGGTCACCAGGTCCTCGAACGCGCAGCCCCACAAGGTCATGGCCCAGTGATCCCCGATGATGCCGGGCAGTTCGTCGGAATCGATGTCGAACTGCGTGAGAACCGGCCCCAGATGATCGTCGAGCGCGTCATGCAGGTCGTCGGCCCACTCGGGCCGTGTCGCGAACTTCATCAGCCCGGTCAGGTCGTGGCCGCGTTTCATGCCGGTAGCTCCATAGTCTGTCGGTGCGCGGCGACGATGCGCGAAACGGTCGGCTCGCTGACATGATAGAGCCGCGCCATCTCGGCGCCGGATTTTCGTCCGGAGATGACGGACTCCGCGATCTCGCGCCGTTGCTTTTCGCCGAGTTTGCGCCGGCGTCCGCCGATCCGCCCTTCGGCGCGCGCCTGGGCGAGGCCGGCGGAGGTGCGCTCGCGGATCATGGCGCGCTCGAACTCGGCGAAGCTCCCGACCATCTGCATCATCATGCGACCTGCGGCCGTGGTGGTGTCAATCGCCTCGGTCAGCGAGCGGAAGCCCGCGCCCGCCGCCTCGATCCGCTCCATAATGTGCAGCAGATCCTTGAGGCTGCGCGATAGCCGGTCGAGTTTCCAGACGACGACGACGTCACTGTCGCGTAACTGGCCGATCATCTCCAGGAGCTTTGGCCGGTCCCAGCGCCCGCCACTGGCAATTTCCTCGAACACGCGCCTGCACCCAGCCGCGTCGAGGGCGCGGCGCTGGGCGGCGTTCGACTGCTCGTCACCCTTCGACACCCGCGCATAGCCGATCAGATAGGGTGCCCTGGTCAAATCCTGCCTTTCACAAACGGCCGTATCCGGAGGCCAGTGCGGCATGAACGGATTCCTGCGGCCTCTTGTCTTTCACAATCCTCTTTCAGAATCATGCCGAAAGGCAAGTGGTTTTTGGAGGTTCAAAGATGCCCGGACGGATTCCGATGACGACGCGGCAGCGCGCTGCCCTGCTGATGTTGCCCGACGACGAGGCGGCGATCGTGAAGCACTATAGTCTGTCAGGTGAGGACATGACCGCGATCGACACCGCGCGCACGCCCGCCACCCGACTCGGCTACGCCCTGCAGCTTTGTTGCCTGCGCTACCCGGGCCGGCATCTGCGCCACGGGGAACTGCTGCCTGCGGTCATGCTCGACCATATTGCCGAGCAGGTCGGGGTGGATGCAAAGGTCATAGCTGATTTCGCCAGACGCACGCCCACGCGCTACGATCAGCTCGCCGCGATCAAGACGCGCTTCGGCTTCAGCGATCTGAGCCGCCCGCACCGCGTGGAATTGCGGACATGGCTGACAAACGAGGCGGCGAGCATCATCGACGGACGCGCGCTGCTCGGCCGGCTTCTGGATGAGATGCGCGCGCGTCGGATCGTGATCCCGGGTGTCAGCGTCGTGGAGCGCATGGCGGCCGAGGCGATACATCAGGCGGAAACGGATCTCGTGGCCGCGATCGATGGCGGCCTTGGCCATGAGATGCGTCAGCAACTCGACGCGCTGATCGATGACAAGGTGCATGACCGGCAGAGCCGTCTGTCCTGGCTGCGCGAGCCAGAACCGCGTGTCGCATCCGCTTCGCTTTTGGAAATCGTCGAAAAGATCACGCTGATTCGTGGGACGGGCATATCGGCTTTCTCCCCTGATGTTCGCCACGAACCGCGCCTGGGGCAATTCGCCCGGGAGGGTGTGCGCTACACGGCACAGGCTTTCCAGCAAATGCGCCCGGCCCGCAGGCGGGTCGTGCTGCTCGCGACGCTGCGCGAGCTGGAGGCGACACTGACCGATGCGGCGATCGATATGTTCATTGCGCTCGTGGGGCGGGCCCATCTGCGCGCCCGCAAACGGCTCGAACAGCGCGTGGCCGTTTCCGGCCGCGAGGGCCGCGAACGGATGTTACGCATCGCCAGGGTTCTGGAAGCGATCAGCCAGGCGGCCCGGGCTGGCGGCGATGTCGCCGCGGCGGTCGATGCCGTGGCATCCCTCGACATCATCGACGCCGACGCCGCTATCATCCGACGTACCGCCTCACCGCACCGGAACGAGGTTCTGGACGAGATCGCGGCGGAATATCGCGCCTTCAAGCGGATGGGGCCGTCGTTCGTGCGCGCTTTTGATTTCCAGGGCCGGGCCGGAATGCAGCCGTTGCGCGATGCGATGGCGATCCTCGCCGATCTCGACGGAGACTGGCGCAGGGCGTTGCCCGATGACGTGCCGCTTGGCCATGTCGAGCACCGCTGGCGTCGGCATGTCATGACCGCAGGCGGGATCGATCGCACCCATTGGGAGATGGCGACTTACAGCGCGCTTTCCAATGCTTTGGCATCCGGTGGTATCTGGGTGCCGACCGCGCGCGTCCATCGCGCGCTCAGTGTGCTGCTTGCCCCACCGGCCAGCCCCGTACCGAAGCCCGCTTTCTCGCTCGGCGATCCGCACGCCTGGCTCGACGAGAGGGCGGCAAGGCTTGATAGCGCCCTGCGCGAGGTCGCCCGCGATCTGGACAAACGCGATCCCCCCCTTTTTGCCGGCGAGCGGCTGCGGTTTCCGAAAGACCCCAAAGAAGACCCTGGTCAGGATGAAGGGCGGCAACTTGCGCTCACCTGCTACGGCATGGTGCCTGCCACCCGTATCACGGATGTGCTGTCGCAGGTTCAACGATGGACCGGCTTCATCCAGCATTTCGGCCATGTCTCGACCGGTCTGCCTCCCGCCGACGAACGCGCCTTTCTTGCCACCTTGATCGCGGAGGCGACCAACCTTGGTCTGTCGCGCATGGCCGAAGTTTGCGGTGTCGCCTCGCGTCGCGCACTGTTGCGTATGCAGACGTGGCATATGCGCGAGGAAACGTTTCGCGCCGCGCTCGCCAGCCTGACCGACGCTATCCATGCCGAACCGCTCGCCGCCTGGTTTGGTTCGGGGCATCGCGCATCGGCCGATGGGCAGGCTTATTATCTCGGCGGTGCCGGCGAAGCCGGAGGAACGGTCAACGCACATTACGGTCGCGACCCCGTGGTCAAGATCTACACCACCATCACCGATCGATACGCACCGCTTCATCAGACGGTCATCGCCGGGACGGCGGGCGAGGCGATCCACGCACTCGACGGCATCCTCGGCCACGAAAGCAGCGCGGACATCACCGCCCTCCACACCGATGGTGGCGGCGTCTCCGATATCGTGTTCGCCGTCATGCATTTGCTCGGCCTCGATTTCGAGCCGCGCATTCCGCGCCTGTCGGATCGACAACTCTATGGTTTCGAGCCCGCGCGGCGCTATGGTCGGCTCGCACCGCTGTTCGGGCGCCGCCTCGGTCGGGACCTGATCGTCAGCCATTGGGCCGAAATTGCGGAGGTCATCGCGGCGATGCGCGACCGCACTGTCACACCGTCGCTGATTTTGAAGAAGCTGTCCGCCTATCGTCAACAAAACAGTCTTGCTGCGGCACTTCGGGAGGTCGGACGGATCGAGCGCACACTGTTCACGCTGCGCTGGTTCGACGACACCGATCTGCGCCGGACGGTCACCGCCGAACTCAACAAGGGCGAGGCACGCAACAGCCTGGCCCGCGCTGTCGCCTTCCATCGGCTCGGGCGGTTTCGCGACCGTGGCCTGGAGAACCAGCAGACCCGCGCGGCAGCGCTCAACCTCGTCACGGCCGCCATCATTCTTTTCAACTGCCGCTATCTCGGTCGTGCCGTCGATGAACTGCGGCACCGCGGCACACCTGTCGATCCCGCCATGCTGTCCCGATTGTCGCCGCTGGGATGGGACCGCATCAATCTCACCGGCGATTATATCTGGTCCGAGAGCCTCGACCTCGATGCCGATGGCCTCATGCCGCTGCTCATCAAGCCGCTACCGTGAATCTGTGTCCGAATAATGTACAGAGGCCTCATAGCGCTTTCCGGTCAGGTGGATCATCGGCGCGGGGTTCCACTGCGCCTTGTAGTAATAGAAGGCATCCTTGCGCGTCTTGCGGTCGAACGTCATCAGGCCCTTGGTATTCAGGTCGATAGCGTCGCCCTCCTGCCGAAGGTCGCTGGGGAAGTCGAACATGTTCCAGGCCCAGCTGGCGAAGATGTAGTCGCGCTCGCGAATGGCAGGCCAGTTCGCTTCCTGAACGAACGATTCAAATTCCTCGGGCTGTGGTCGCCCCGCCATGTTGACGTAGCCGGTACGGATGTTGTCGCTATGCTGCGTCAGTGCACCACCCCCGCCATATTCCGAGATGGAGATCGGCAGGCCGGGATGCTTGGCATGCAGCCGGTCGAGTTCCGCACCGAATTGCGCACGCGCTTTCAGTGGTTCTGGCATGTACCAGCCGTAGTAGCGGTTGTAGCCGATGAGATCGGCCGTCCCGGCAAGCGGCTCACCCGCCGTCTGGACCATGCCCATGTCCTCACAGCAATCCGCGAAAGTGGTCGGCCGCGAAGGGTCCTCCTCCTTGGCGACGGCATTGAGGTGTTGCAGAAGGGCCAGCGGCTTGGGCGGGTCGCCCTTGACGCCGAAACCCTTGGCGGAATCGACTTCGTTACCGACTGACCATGTCACGATCGAGGGATGATTGTAGTTCTGCCGGATCAGCTCGCGCAGTTGCTGTTCCGCGTTGTTCCAGAGATGCTCGCCGCCCTTGCCACCCGATAGCGACGGCGTGGTCACGTAAGGCAGTTCGGCCCACACAACCATGCCGGCCTTGTCGGCTTCATCCGACCAGGCGTCCGCATGTTGGTAATGCGCCTGCCGGACGGTGTTGGCGCCGAGTTCCTCGATCAGCGCCATGTCTTCGGCATGATCCTCGGGTGCCAGAGCCCAACCCTTGCCCATGCGATCCTGGTGCCGCGAAACGCCCCGGAGCTTGAGATGCTCGCCGTTGAGGAAAAAGCCCTTGTCGGCATCCATGCGAAAGGTACGAAGGCCGAGCGGGACGGTGACCGTATCGACGATCCGGCCACTCTCACGCACTTCGAGAGCCACGGAATAGAGGTAGGGATCGGACCTGCCATTCCACAAGTGAGGCCGTGCGACCGCAAGCGCAAGGCGGCTTTCCCCCGGCCCCGTCGATAGCCGAACAGTGGATGCCGTACGCGCCACTTCGGCGCCACCGGCGTCACGGACCACGGCGGTCAGTGAGAGCTTGCGGGCCCGCGCTCCAAGGTTGCGCAGCCGCGCGAGCACTTCGACATCGGCCTTGTCCGCCGAAACCTGCAACGCCTTGGCATAAACGCCCGGGCCACCGTAATCGAGGCGGTCCACGCCCGCGTCCGGCGCCGTGACCAGCGAAACCTCCCGATAGATGCCCCCGTTCACGAAGAAATCGCCCGACAGCGGGATGACGCTGCCGCTTTCATTGTCAGCGGTCGGCTTCGAATTGTCCGCGCGCACGACGACGAGGTTCTCCGCGCCCGGCTTCCATACCGATGTCACATCGAAACGAAAGCGCGCGAAGGCACCTTCGTGACGCCCCACGTGCACGCCGTTGACCCATACCTCGGCGATCTTTCCAACCGCCGCAAAGTCCAGATACTGGCGCTGCCCGGCCGAGGCTGCAGGTGCGGTGACATGCAGGCGATACCAGCCGACACCCTGATAATTGTTGGCGCTGGCCGAGCGTTCCACCGCATACTCGCCCAGCCGGTTCCATGTGTGGGGAACGGAAACGACATCCCACGCACCGTCGTCGAAGGCCGCGCCGACCGCCGGTTCGCCGACGTCGCCCTGATGGAACCGCCAGCCGTCGCGAAGCGACAGGATCGATGGTTCAGCGGCCGTCCGCGCGAACGCGGGCGATGGCGCCAGCATTGATGCAGGCGCACCGAGCGCCGCAACGGACGCCAGAGCGAATAGCGGGCGCATTCGACTAAGCACCGATCAGTCCCCTCATATTGGTCAGATGACCATTCCTCGTATTGGTAAGGCACATACCGTATGACTGTACTAACAAGTCAACCACTATGGCGATGCCGCCGAGCGCCAGGCGCCATTCCGCCCCTCCCCCGGCAATCAACATCGCCATGGCAATAACTCAGACAAGCATTTGCATTGTATCATTATCGAAGACAAGGTCGGGTGAAACATCAATCGAGAGGAACCACACCATGTCGCTTGCAGGCAAGAATGCTGTCGTGACCGGCGCCGCCCGTGGACTGGGCCGAGCTATCGCACTGCGTTTGGCCGCAGACGGCGCTGCCGTTGCTGCATGGGACCTCAATCGCGAGGGCGCCGAGGAAACCGCGAGGATGATTATCGAAAAGGGTGGCAAGGCCATCGGTCTCGCCGCGAATTCCGCCAAGGCGGACGAGATCGCGACTGCCGCCGCCGCGACCCGCGAGGCGCTCGGTCCCATCCAGATTCTCGTCAATAATGCGGCCTTGTCGCCCTTCGTGAAGTTCTCGGATCTGGATGAGCAGACCTGGGATGCGCTGATGGCCATCAATCTCAAGGGCCCTTTCCTTTGCGTGAAGGAAATCATTCCCGACATGCTGGCGGCAGGCCACGGGCGGATCGTCAACATCGCCTCGTCCTCGGCGCAGACCGGCTCCGCACATCAAGCCCATTACGCCGCGTCGAAGGGCGGCGTGCTGGGCTTCACCAAGGCTTTGGCGATGGAATTCGCGACGAGTGGCATCACCGTGAACGCCGTGCCGCCCGGTTTCGTGAACACCGAAGGCCTTCGCGAAGCCCCGGTCGACATCGAGGGTTATGCGCCGATGACGCCGATGAAGCGCCCGGGGCGGCCTGAAAACATTGCTGCAGCCGTAGCCTTCCTCGCCTCCGACGATGCCGACTACATCACCGGCCATACGCTGAGCGTGAACGGCGGACGCTACCTAAACTGACGCAAGGCCGTCCAGTTCGACCGCGAACTTGGCCTTGTCCAGCGCCGGTTCGACCACCTCACGGTAATAGTCGGGGTCGCGTTCGAAGCGCGGGTCACGCGTGAGATCGGCGATCGCCTGGTTTGCGTCGACGAAAGGCTTCAACCGCGCCTCGTAACGTGCAAACGCGGCTCGATGGTCGTGCGGCGAACGGGCGAGTTCGCTTGCCAGCAAGTATCCACCGACGATGGCGAGCGTGGCGCCCTGTCCGGAATAAGGCGAAGGGCAATATCCCGCATCGCCGACCAGCGCGACGCGTCCCTTGGTCCACCCCGCCATGCGCACTTGCGCGACGAGGCCGAGGTAAAAATCCGGGGCGGCCTCCATCGCCGCCAGGAACCGAGGGGTTTCCCATAGCAAGTTACCGCTTTGCTCGCGGATGCGCGCCATCTGCGCAGCCCGGTCGCCCAGATCGCCGTCCCCTGCCCCGCGCACGTGGAAGCACACGCGCAATTGGTCGTTCTCGGGGGTGGTATAGACCATGTACCCGCCGGCCCGACCCTTGTAGCTGATCTGCCAGTCGGCAAGACCGAGGGTGTTGGGTGCACTGAATGGGGCAAGGGCGACGTCGAACGATCGCAGGAACTCACGATCCTCGCCGAAATGCAGTTGCCTGATCCCGGAACGCAGGCCGTCGGCGCCGATGACGAGGTCGAACCGCTGCTGCCGGCCGCTGGCCAGGCGCACGTCGATGCCCTCCGGCGCTTCGTCGAGCGCGGCCACGCTGTCACCGTAGAGGATCGGCACATCGGGTGGCAGCGCGCCAGCCATCAGCCGTGCCAGACGGTCGCGCAGGATCTCTATGTCGGGATTGTCGAAGCGCCCGCCCGAGATCGTCATGTCCTCGGATCGCCACACCTCCCGTCCGTCATCATCGACGACGGATACGCCCTTCATGCGCATGGCTGCGGCGCGCACCTGCGCGGTCAGACCCATCGCATCGAGGACCGTGATCGCGGCGCCGCGCACGTCGATCGCGTGGCCGCCCCGCGCTGGGCCGTTCATGCGCTCGACCAGGACCGGCCTGAACCCGAACCGCTGCAACCACCACGCGACCGTAGGCCCGGCTACACTGGCGCCCGAGACGAGAACGTCCAACATCCACACACCCTTCGCAAACTTCGCTCGTCATGTTGTTAGCAAAGGAGAGGTGCCTGACCAGCGATTTGCTCGCCGCCGCCATCGTGCAAGCGATTACGATGGTCAGTGTCCTTCGTACGACAGCGCCGCCTCCTCATCGCCTGGGTGCGTGATCAGGCGGGCGAGCCTGGGCAACAGCAGCCGCTCGAATCTATCGATGATCTCGTAGATCACCGGGACGAGAACAAGAGAAAGCGCGGTGGACGTCAGGATGCCGCCGATCACCGCCACTGCCATCGGCTGGCGCGCCTCGGACCCCTCGCTGATCGCGAAGGCCGTCGGCGTCATCCCGGCGATCATGGCTACGGAAGTCATGATGATCGGGCGGGTACGCTGAGCGCAAGCCTCCATCAGCGCATCACGCATGGAGTGCCCCGCCCGTTCGGCCTCGATCGCGAACTCGACCAGCAGGATCGAGTTCTTGGCGCAAAGCCCCATCAGCATGAGCAGTCCGATCAGGACAGGCATGTCGATCGCGAACCCGCATAGCCGCAGGGCCGCAAAGGCACCCAACAGGCTGAGCGGCAGCGCTCCCATGATGACCCCCGGTTTGAAGAACCCGCGGAACAGCAGCACCAGCACCGTGAAGGTCAGCGCGATCCCGGCCACTAGCGCAAGGATGAAGCCGACGAACAGATCGGCAAGCATCTGCGTCTGCCCCTCCTGCGCCTGATGGATGCCCGGCGGCAAGTGCCGCATCGTCGGCAGCTTGCTGACGTCGCGCAGCACCGAACCGATCGCGCTGCCGACCGCGAGGTCCGCATCGACCGCCACGCGGCGTTCGCGGTTGAAGCGCACGATCTTGCCCGGACCGGCCTGGAAGCCGATGTCGGCCACCGAGGAGATCGGGGTGGTGCCACCATCTCGCGTCGACACACGAAGCGATGCGATCGAATCCAGATCGTCGCGCGCGCTTTGCGGCAACCGCACCCGGATCGGCAGGCGTTGCTCGCCTTCGGAGAACTTGGCCGCACCGGCATCGATCTCGCCGATCGTGGCGACACGCATCGCGTTGGCGAGCGTGACGGTATCGACATTGAGCCGCGCGGCCTCGGCGGGACGGGGCGTCACCACCAGTTCGGGGCCTGGCGCCGCTGGGCTCGGACGCGGATCGCTGACCGAGGCCAGCCCGCGCATCTCGCGCAGCAGCTTCATCTGCGTGCGTTCCAGTTCGGCGCCGTCGGCCCCCGCTAGGACGATGGAGAACGCCGCTTGGCCGAAGTTGCCCTGATTGTAGAACCGCGCCTCGGGGATCGAGCGCAGCAGCGGAGCGATTACCGCCTGGAAATGCTCCGAGGTCTGCGAACGATCGTGTCTGAGCACCACCGTCAGAGTGCCGGTGCGCAAGTCCGCGCCGCTGCCGCCCAGCGTTCCCCCGGTCGATCCCACTTGCGCGAACACGCGCACGACATCGGGCTGGCGCCGGATGATCCGGGTGGCTTCGTCGATCGCCGTGCTCATCTGTTCGCGCGTGCTGCCCGGCGGCCCTTCCATCGCCACGTAGACGTAGCTGCGATTGGCGGTGGCCTGGAAGCCGATCTGCAACGTTGCCGCGATCGCCAGAGCCAGCACTAACAACACCCCGCCGACGGCCGCGCTGCGATAGGGCCGGGCCAATGCCCATTCCAGCGCGCGGCGATGATAGCGATTGAGCCCCCCGCCCGAACTGCTGGCGCGGCGGGCATCGTGCGGAAGTAGGAGGTAAGCTGCCATCAGCGGCGTCAGGAGACGTGCGACAACCAATGAGAAGGTCACCGCCGCCGCGACCGTGAGGCCGAACTCCTTGAAGAACTGCCCGGCCTCTCCCGGCATCAGCGAGACGGGCGCGAACACGGCAATGATGGTCGCGGTGGTCGCGATTACGGCAAGGCCGATGGCGTCGGCGCCGATCACGGCGGCGCGATAGGGACTTTCGCCTTTCTCGATCCGCTTTTCGATGTTCTCGATCTCGACGATGGCATCATCGACCAGGATGCCGATCACCAGGGTCAGCGCCAACAGGGTAATCCCGTTAAGGCTGAAGCCCATCGCTGCCATGAAGATGAAGGTAGGGATCAGCGAGAGCGGCATGGCCACGGCGGCGATCGCGGTGGCGCGCCAGTCGCGCAGGAACAGGAAGACCACCACGATCGCGAGGATCACGCCTTCGATCAGGACATCCACGGTCGAATGAAAGCTGCGACGGGTGAGATCGGCGGTCGAGACGATCCGGGTGAACGTGACTTCCGGGTTCGCCGCCGCCAGTTCGGTAACGGCGCGTTCCACCTCGTCGGCGACGCTCACGTCGCTGGCAGCGCTGGTCTTGGCCACCTGGACCGCAACGACGGGACGCCCATCGAGCCTCGCGAAACCACGCACTTCGCCCTGGCCATCACCGACTTCGGCGATGTCGGACAGCCGCACGTAGCGGCCTTGCACGGGAATCGTCATCTCGCGGATCTGCTCCACCTGCTGCGCCGAACCCAGCACGCGGATGGTCTGCTCGACGGTGCCCACCTCGGCGCGGCCACCCGGCGCATCGGTATGGAACGCGGCAAGGGCAGAGTTGACCTGCGCGGCCGAAACGCCCAGCGCGGCCATCCTTTCGGGGTCGAGTACCACGTCGATCTCGCGATCGGCCCCGCCGATACGGCTGACCTGTCCGACACCCTTGCGGGCCTGGATGGCGCGGGTCACCTCGTTGTCGATAAACCAGGCCAGCTGCGTCGCGCCCATCTGCGGCGCGCTTACCGCGTAAGTGACCACCGGCGCACTGTCGAGATCGACGCGCTGCACCGTGGGCGGATCGATGCCCTGCGGCAGCTCCACGCGCGTGCGCTCGATTACCGTGCGCACGTCGTCCGTGGCTTTCTGGAGTTCGGTGCCGTACTCGAATTCAACCGAGGTCGTGGAGGCGCCAAGCGTCACGGTCGAGTTGATGTTCTTGATTCCGGCAACGCCCGTGAGGGCGTTCTCGATCGGCCGCGTCACCTGATTTTCCATCTCGGACGGGGCCGCGCCGCTCTGCGTTACCGTGACCGACACGATCGGCAAGGCCACGTTGGGAAACATCTTCGCCGGCATGCGCATGTAAGCAACCGCGCCGGAGACGGTGAGCAGGATGAACAGCAGGGCGACGGGAATGGGATTGCGGATGGCCCATGCGGATATGCGCATGTTCAGTGCCCCGTAGCCATGGCGATCTTGACCTTGTCGCCGTCCAGCGTGAACGCCGCGCCCTTCACCGCCACGCGGGTTCCCGCCGGCGGTCCGCGCCGCAGTTCCACGAACCCGCCGGAATGTTCTCCGGTCACGACCCGCACGCGGTGAACACGGCTACCGCCATCCACCAGCATGACCGAAGCTCCATCGGCGTCGTAGTTCACCGCCGGATCGGGAACCGACAGGGCAGCCCGTGCTCCGGCGAAGCGGGCCTTCGCGAAGCCGCCTGCGCGCAGTTCGGCGTCGCGCGGCAACGCGATCCGCGCGATCATCAGGCCGGTCGCGGCATCGACGCGCTCGCCCAGCAGCCGGACCTTGCCATCCAGCGTGCGACCGGAGGCCAGAACGACTTGGGCGACGTCGCCGACATGAATCCGCGACGCATCGCGTTCGGGCAGTTCGGCATAGAGTTCGATCAGGCCGCCGCGCGCCATGCGGAACATCGCCGTTCCCACGCTCGCGGTGTCGCCCGGTCTGACCGTGCGCTCGATGACGGTTCCGTCAAATGGCGCGCGGATGGTCAGGTGCGCGCGCCGCACGAGCAGATCGTCAAGCTGGGCGCGGGTCGCCGCCGCCGCCGCGTCGGCGTTGCGGGCGGCGAAGCGCCGCTGGGCGATCGCCTCGTTCGAAAGGACACCCTCGTTGTCCAGCCCTGCAACGCGCGCCGACTGGTCGCGCGCCTGTTCGGCAGCCACGCGCTGCTGCATGAGTTGCGCTTCGAGTTGCCGCACCTGCGACTGCAACAGGCTGTCATCGAGCAGCGCAAGCGGCTGTCCGGCACGGACGGCGGCGCCTTCCTCGACCAGGACGCGGGCCACGCGAAAACCGGAAAGATCGGGCGCGACGGCCATTTCCTCCTGCGGGAGCAACCGGCCCGATGCACTCTGGCCGCCTTTCAGTTCTCGCATGGCGACCAAGGCCGTCGTCACCGTCTGTGGCGGCATCTCGGCGACTTCGTCCGGTTTGCCGTGACAACCGGCCAGCAGGAGCGCGCCGCCAAGAACGGCGCCGACGCCGGCTAGCGAGAGCAGGCGATCATTCGCATTGTTCATTATCGAGTTCCATCCGCAGTGGAAGCGTTAGGCCGGGTGGGACTCCACCCCCCGCCGAGCGCACGAACGGCAGCCACCGTGCCGGTCAGGAGGGCCAACCGGCCGTTGTTGCGCGCAGCACGGGCCTGGAGCCAGGTGCGCTGGGTCTGGATCAAGGTCGTCAGGTCGGTGAGCCCGGCGCGGTAGCCCCGCGTGGCGCTCGCGAATGCCGCGCCCGATCGGGCGTTCGCCCGTTCGAGAGCGGGCATTCGCGCCTTGGCCGCGTCCAGCCTGACCAGTGCGTTCTCCGCTTCACCGAACGCGGTCTGGACGGCCTTCTCGTACGTGACCACGGCCTCTTCCCCGCGCGCCTGACTTAGCCGGTACTGGGCCATCAGGCGGGTACGATCGAGGATCGGCAGGCCGATACCCGCCGCGATCGACCAGATGCCGATGCCCGCCGTTGCCGGGCCCCCGGTGCCCGTCAGGCCCAGGCCGGGCTGGATCGTGAAGCTGGGAAACAGGGCTAGCCGGTCGATCCTGGCCCCCAGGATGGCGGATTGCAGCGACAGTTGGGCCGACAGGACATCGGGCCGCCGCGCCAGCAGGATACCCGGCGTGACCGGCGGCAGGTCGGGCGGCATCGCAAGGTCGGGCGCGATGTCCAGCGTGGCGGTCGCGGCATCCGGATCGCCGACAAGGATCAGCAGCGAACGCTTTGCCGCCTGCAGTTCGCCAGTGAGGCGGGTCGCTTCGGCAGCCGCGCTTGCCGCATCGGCCTCCAACCGCGCCAAATCCTGCCCGGAGGAAATGCCCCGCTGCTCGCCGATGCGCGCCGCGCGGGCCAGTTGCTCGGTAATGTCGCGGGTCTCGATCGCGGTTTCGAGGTCGAGCGCAAGGCCGCGTGCCTGAAATAGCGCATTGGCAACGTCTGCGGCGAGCGCGAGCCGAACCGCCTGGAAATCGAAGGTCGATGCCGCCGAAACGGTATCGGCCTGTTCGCGGATCGCGCCGAGCCGCCCGAACAAGTCGATCTCCCAACTGGGGTAAAAGTTAAGCGCGTAGCTCTCCTGACCGGGCGTCGTGGCGCCCCCGCCCCATGCCCTACGGGTGCCCTGCTCGGTCACGCTTCCCGTCAAACTGCCGCTGGGCAGCGTGCCCGCCCGGGTGACGGTCCGCGTCGCGCGGGCCTCCTGAAGGCGCGCGAACGCCAACCGGCTTGTCGTACTGGCGAGCAGCGAACGGTCGATCAGCCGCGTAAGCTGCGAATCGCCGAAGGCGATCCACCAGTCATCTAGCTTGGCGGCCGTGGTCGGCGTGACGGGGGGAGCCCCGGCTTCGAAGTGCGGTGGCAAAGGAGTCGAGGGGCTGGATATGCGCGGCGCCGGCGCGCAGGCGGCCAGCACGAGCGCCACCGCCGCCACGGCTGCCAGGCCGGCGATGGAAGGGGTGTTCGGCGAGTGGCGCACGGTTTGATCGTTCATCGAGCCCGAGAGGTAAGGTCTATCTATAAAATACACAATAGTGTTTCTTTTATAGGCACACATTCGCCGCTTCCCAGCCTATAGGGGAACGACGGAGACCGAAGATGACCAGAGATACATCCAAATCCACCGAAACCCGCCCCATCGGCCGGCCAAGCGTCGAGGACGCGGCCAAGTTCGACGAAGCGATCATGATCGCGGCTCGTCAGGTCCTGTTCGAGCAGGGAGAAGCGGCAACGGTAAACGCGGTCGCCCAAGCGGCGGGCCTGTCACGCAAGTCGGTCTATGCACGCTACTCCAACCGCACCGACCTGTTCGCGGCGGCCATCCGATACCTGCTCGTGGATGTGGGGCCGGTACGCTTCGAACAGGCCGACAGTTTCGAGGAGAGCCTGTTTCAATATCTTCTGGCAACGCTCGAACTGGTTTCGGGCAAGGACGCGCTGACCTTTCAACGCATCCTTGCGCTCAACCCGTCATTCGTTTCCGATCTTCGTGCAGACATGATGGAGGCGACACGCAAGATATTTTTCTCACCGTTGGTCGCCCTGCTGGATGCTGCCGCACGGTCAGGGGAAATCGCCTGCGAGGATGTACAAGACATCGCCGGCATTATTATTGGCGGCGCGTTGGCACGCCATGTCATTCCCGACCCAGAAGCCTACCTTGCATCCCATCAGTCGAATGAGAAATACGCCAGGCAAATGTCCAGAATGATCGCCGGGGGCTTGGTGACCTCCCGCTGACACTTTTTGCGGGGGCGGCAGGGAGAGCTCAAGCAATCGAGCCGGTCCCTGCCATCCCGCCGCCACCTCGGATCAGTGGTGACGTTCACTCATTTGGGTGCGGGAACCGCGGCGAGATCTGCATCGATCTTGGCGAGTACCTCGTCCTTGAGCGTGTCACCGGAGTAAGCCTGCAACTGGCGCAAAGTCATGCTGCGGGCCATCTCGATCTGGGGGTTGCTGATCATCTCGTGAATGTACTTGTCGAGCACGGCCTTGGTCGCCGGATTGTCCAGCAGCGTGCCGAGATCGCTGTTGGTGGAATACGCCGGAGCCGCGGCTTCGGTCGCCGACGCGGGAACTGCGGCGCCCACGACCAGCCCACAAGCGGAAGCCGCGACGAGGCCTGCGATCACAAGATTTCGAACCATCCTCAAACCCTTTCGATATTTCGCTGAACAGAAGACCCCGCAATCCTCGCAGGATCTCCGTCGCGGCACCGCCGATTTGTCAGCCTGACAACATGCCGAGTGGCCTGACCATCGATTCCGCGATGCTGAGTACATGCTCCAGCCCATTTGTATGAGCAATAGGCCAGATTCGCATGTGGCAGGCGAAACTCAATTCATAAGCCGTTACGAGCCCTCGGGTGCAGATAAACCGCCGGGGCGAAATGAACAACGACGAGCCAAACCGTCTCGATCGCAGAGTGATCCGGCCGATACCGATGGTGCGGCGATAAATCTCAGGGTCCGGCGAGCAGAGACAATGTCCGCCGCATGGCGGTAATCGCCTCCTGCGCCTGTTCCAACGCGGAACGCCCCGCATGAGCACGGCTGAGGCTGGGGCATTCGATGCCGATGGGCACGTCTAGCGGGAGCAGCCGTAGCATATCCTGCAGCGGGAACGAGCCGTCGCCTGGATATTGCCGCTCGCACACGGCGCCCACGCCCACCTTGTCGGCCGGGATCGGCAGCGGACCGTCGCACAACTGGACGTAGCGGATGATGGAGGTGTCGATCGCCTCGATGTCCGCGATGCTGCCTCCCGATCCGATGAGATGCCACGGATCGAAAGTGATGCCGACGTCGGCGCCCGAAGCCTCGATCAGATCCACGCCCTGGCGCAGACTGCTGGTGTGACCACCTGCGATCGGTTCCAGGTTGACGCCCAGACCGTACTCCCCCGCCGCCTGCGCGAACGCCGCGAGGATCTCGGCGGTCTCGGCGCGGTCGCCGTTGCTGTAATTGATGGCGAGCGCGGTGCGGGCGCCGAGACGTGCGCCCCGGGCCAGCGCGTCGCGATAGCTTTCGATCGCCGCAAGCGAATGGAGATCGAACACTTCCAGGGTCACGACCTCAAGGTCGGTATCGGCCAGGATGGCGGCGCACTCCGCTTCCTTTTCCGCACTGAGCAGCGGCGAGGGATAGAGCGCGGGCGCCTGAACCCAAAGGCTGACGATATCGAACCCGGCCACTTGCGCGGCCTTGATGATCTCCTGCGGCTGGGCATCGGTCAGCGTCAGGCTGTCCAGCGAAAGTCGGGGCATGTATGTCCTCTCCATCAAGCATATACCGCATCGTACGGCGGATCATGCCACGCTTTACTGCGGGTGCATCGCCGTTAGAGAGTGACGACGTGCGGCGGAAGGTCTGCACGCGGCGTTCATCGCCGTCACGATTTGTCCAGATTGCGGGAGTTTTCAGGGAATGGCCAGTACCCGGCGCATGGGGCCGAAGGGCTCCGACATCTGGAATGCGATGCTGGATGCCGCCGAAGTGATACTGCGCGATCTGGGCTATGGCGCGCTGACCTCGCGCCGGGTGGCCGAGCACATCGGCGTGAAGCAGCGGCTGGTGTACTATTACTTCCAGACGATGGACGAGCTTATCGTCGAAACCTTCCAGCGCCTGGCGGCGCGGGATCTCCAGCGCATGGCGACAGCGCTGGAAGGCAAACACAGCCTGCGCGACATCTGGGACGTGTGCATACGCACCGCCGATACGCGGATGGTGCAGGAGTTCATGGCACTGGCCAACCGTATCGAACCTTTGCGGATCGAGGTACGGGAATATATCGAAAGCAGCCGGGCCATGCATGTCGCCGCCATCTCCCGCGCCGCAGGCGGTGAACCGGGCAGTTCTGCGCTCACGCCCGTGGCGGCCGCGATTTTCGCATCGAGCGCCGCGCTGGCCCTCCATCGTGAAGCCCAGATCGGCGTCACGACCGGGCATGAACAGGTGATGGCCATCATCGACAGTTTTATAGCCATGCACGACCCCGCCCAATAGCACGCCCCCCCACCCTCGTTCCGTGCAGAGGTGCTTCGGTGCGGCGCTGGACGGGCTTGCCATGCCTTGCGACATCCTGCTACCAAAGTGACGAACAAGCGTCATCACGCACTGGGGCAGAGGACAACGCGATGGGAAGGCTCGATCGCCTGAAAGGGAAGGTGGCCATCGTCACGCGCGCGGGACAGGGCATCGGCGCCGCGATTGCGCAAGCCTATGCAGCCAACGGCGCCAGCGTCGTTCTGACTGGACGGACATACGCAAAAGTCGCGGCCATTGCCGACGGCATCCGCGCTGGCGGCGGTGCCGCCCTGGCGCTCGAAGCCCATTCGGGTGAGCGCGAGCATGCCATCGCCACAGTCGAGCGAGCCATTGCAGAATGGGGCCGCATCGACGTGC
>NZ_ALVC01000100.1:0-6695 GCF_000293195.2 Sphingomonas sp. LH128 | reverse complement strand
TCCTCGGCGACCGGTTCGGGCGCTGCGGGCGCTTCGACGACGGCTTCGGCTTCGACGTCCACCTTCTTGCGACGGGTACGCTTGGGCTTTGCCGGCGCTTCCTCGGCGACCGGTTCGGGCGCTGCGGGTGCTTCGACGACGGCTTCGGCCTCGACGTCCGCCTTCTTGCGGCGAGTGCGCTTGGGCTTTGCAGGCGCTTCCTCGGCGACCGGTTCGGCCGGGACGATCGGCTCGGCGCTGATGCCGCCATCGGCGACCGGCAGCGCGGCTTCTTCGGCAGCCAGTTCGAGGCCTTCGGCGCCGATCACGGCATCCTCGCCCTCGGCACCGTTCTCGGCCTCGCCTTCACCGCGACGACCGCGACGACGGCGACCACCGCGACGGCGGCGCTTCTTGGGTGCGTTGGTATCGTCACCCTCGGCCTCGGTGCCCTCGGCTTCGACGATGCTCTCGCCTTCGTCTTCGGCGTCGTCGCCTTCGTCCGAAGCGTCGGCAGCTTCGACCTCAGCGGTCTCGGCACCGTCCTCGCGGCGATCGCGGTTGCGGCCACGGCGGCGCTTGCGGCGCTTGCTGCGGCGGCCTTCACCGTCCTCGGACGCTTCGGTGCGCTCGGCAGCCTCTTCGGCTTCCAGCTCTTCGTCCTCGTACTCTTCCTCGACGAAGTCGTCCTCGACGTCCTCGGCGATGGGCTCGAAGCGGGGCACGAACTCGTTGCGCGGACCCGACGACATGACGCGCATCTTGGCGCCTTCGTTCTCACCCTCGGGGATGACTTCGACGGTTACGCCGTAGCGTTCCTCGATGTCGGCGAGGTCGGTGCGCTTGGCGTTGAGCATGTAGACCGCCGCCTCGGTGGAGGCGAACAGCGAGACCACGATGCCCTTGCCCTTGGCCGCCTCGTCCTCGATCAGACGCAGCGCCGAGAGACCGGCGGAGCTGGCGGTGCGGACGAGGCCGGTGCCGTCGCAGTGCGGGCACGAGCGGGTGGTCGCTTCGAGAACGCCGGTGCGCAGGCGCTGGCGGCTCATTTCCATCAGGCCGAAGCTGGAAATGCGGCCGACCTGAATGCGGGCGCGGTCGTTCTTTAGCGCTTCCTTCATCGCCTTCTCGACCTTGCGGACGTTGGAGCCGTACTCCATGTCGATGAAGTCGATCACGACGAGGCCGGCCATGTCGCGCAGGCGCAGCTGGCGGGCGATTTCGGCCGCGGCTTCGAGGTTGGTGGCAACCGCCGTCTGCTCGATCCCGTGCTCCTTGGTGGCGCGGCCCGAGTTGATGTCGATCGAAACCAGTGCCTCGGTCGGGTTGATGACGATGTAGCCGCCCGAACGCAGTTGCACGACGGGGTCGTACATCGCGGTCAGCTGGTCCTCGGCGCCGAAGCGCTGGAACAGCGGGACGGGATCGGCGTAAGGCTTAACCTTGCGGCCGTGGCTGGGCATCAGGAGCTTCATGAAGTCCTTGGCGGCGTGGTAGCCGGCCTCGCCCTCGACGATCACTTCCTCGATGTCGCGGTTGTAGATGTCGCGGATGGCGCGCTTGATGAGGTCGCTGTCCGAGTGGATCAGCGCCGGAGCGGCCGAGCGCATGGTCTGTTCGCGCAGCTCGTCCCACAGGCGGGCGAGGTAGTCGAAGTCGCGCTTGATCTCGGTCTTGGTGCGCTGGAGGCCCGCCGTGCGGACGATGCAGCCCATCGAGCGGGGCAGGTCCATTTCGGCGATGATCGACTTCAGGCGCTTGCGGTCCGAGGCCGAGCTGATCTTGCGGCTGATGCCGCCGCCGTGGCTCGAATTCGGCATGAGCACGCAGTAGCGGCCCGCGAGGCTAAGGTAGGTGGTGAGGGCCGCGCCCTTGTTGCCGCGCTCTTCCTTGACGACCTGGACGAGCAGCACCTGGCGGCGCTGGATGACGTCCTGGATCTTGTAGCGGCGGCGCAGCGCCATGCGCTTGGCGCGCAGGTCGTCGGCTTCCTTCGAGCGGCCCGAGGGACGGCCACCCTGGCGGCGACGGCCACGGCCGCGACGGTTATTGCCTTCGGACTCTTCGTCGCCGTGCTCGCCCTCGTGCTCGCCTTCGTCGTCGGCGTGGAACGGGTTCTCTACCGCGCCGTCCTCGATCGTGGCGACATGGTCCTTCTCGGACGTATCGACCTCGGTGAGGCCGCCATCGTCGTTGTAGTCGCCGTCTTCGTCCTCGTCGTCACCTTCGGTGGCGCGCAGGGCGGCTTCTTCCTCGGCATGGGCGGCTTCTTCCGCCAGCAGGGCCTCGCGGTCCTCCTTGGGGATCTGGTAGTAGTCCGGGTGGATTTCGCTGAAGGCGAGGAAGCCGTGGCGGTTGCCGCCGAAGTCCACGAACGCGGCCTGGAGCGAAGGCTCCACGCGCGTCACCTTCGCGAGGTAGATGTTACCCTTGATCTGCTTGCGTTCGGTCGACTCGAAGTCGAACTCTTCAATGCGGTTTCCCTTGACGACCGCCACCCGCGTTTCTTCCGGGTGGCGCGCATCGATCAGCATGCGGGTTGCCATTTGGTATTCTCCGTGCGCGTCGACGCCGGGCCGGATCAGCCTGGCGGATGCGCGTATGTTCACTGTAGGCGAATGCGCCCCGCAGAATCACGACGCGGCCACTTGGGGCGGCGTTCCAAACTGAGGGGGCGAGTTTTGGCGCAATGGTGGAGCAATCCAGCGCTCCATGCGCGGCGAAAGTAGTGGCTGCCCCAGTAGCATGTGCGGCAGCATGTGCGTCTGCGAGCGAAGACACGCGCGGCGTATTAGAACGCGCGGAAAGTTGCGACCACGCCGCCCGCGCCCTTTCGGGCGTCGAATGGCAAGGCGGCAACTGGCTTCTCATGGCTCACTTCAACCTGATAAGGCACTCCGGAAAAAGGATTATTTCCGGCTCCCTGGACCGAGGCTTGCGTCTGGCTCTGCCGGTCCTGTCCGGCGCCATATGGTTATGGTATTGCCGGATTGCGAGGACCGACGCGCATTCCTCGCCTCGGTTCTGCTGGCCTAGCATTCATGACGCAAGACGGCAAGTTGCTTGGACCGTTGGAATTTGGCGGGCATCGGCCCGGGGCGGAGCGGCTGACCAGCCTGTGGGAAAGCGCGGGGGCGCAGGATTGCCCGCCCGCCAAACGCGGCTTAGTCCTTGGCGCAAATGTCGCGCACCTTGCAGTTGATCCTCGTCTTCATCGCGCCGCTGGCGGTGCTTGCCGCCGCGTTCGCGGTGAGCGGGGTATGGCCGGTGCGGGCCGGGGGCTACGACTACGTCATCCGCTTCGACCTGCCCGGGGTGAACGCGCCGATCGACCTGCCGCGCGTCGATGGGCCGCCCGACGCCAGCCGTCCGTTGGTGGTCATCGATCCGGGCCATGGCGGCTTCGATCCCGGCGCGGGGGCAGGAGCGCTGAAGGAAAAGGCCGTGGCGCTGCAGATCGCATTGGCGCTGCGCGAGAAGCTGCTGGCAAGCGGCGGCCTGCGCGTGGCCCTGACGCGCGACACCGACCGCTTCATCGCGCTCGCCGATCGCCCTGACATCGCCCGGCGGCTGAACGCGGACTTGTTCGTCTCGATCCATGCCGACAGCGCCGAGGCTGATTCGGCGCGCGGGGCAAGTGTCTATGTCCTCTCGGAAAAGGGATCGAGCCAGGCCGCCGAGCGGTTCGCCGAACGGGAGAACGGAGCCGACCGCGTGAATGGCGTCAAGCTGTCGAAGACGAGCGCGCAAGTGGGCGCGATCCTGCTCGACCTCTCGCAGCGCGGGGCGCAGGCGCGCTCCACCCAAGTCGCGACGCTGCTGCTGCGCGAACTGGGCGACGCGGGCGTTGGCATGCATCGCGACCGGCCGGAAGCCGCTGCGCTGGCGGTGCTGAAGGCGCCCGACATGCCCTCGATCCTGTTCGAGACTGGCTACATCAACAACCCCGACGACGCGCAGGCGCTGGGATCGAAGCAGGGGCAGCAGGTTCTGGCAGAGGCAGGCGCGAAGGCGATCCGCGCCTATTTCGCAAGGAACCCGGGTGGTTGAGCGGGCTGCACGCGTCGTCCCGGACTTGATCCGGGACCGGTGGCGGTGTTTGGGCGGCCGGACGCGGGCAGCTTCGTGGGCTGTTTACGGCCAGCGGTCCCGGATCACGTCCGGGACGACGAAGAGTTGCGACGAGAGTGGTTTCCTTGCGCCAAAACGCCGTGCTAGAGGGCGCACGCAATGACCGACGCGATTGATCCCGGCGAACAGCCGCCCGAAGACGCGACCTACCGCATCCGCCGCGATGGGCCGGGACGCCTTGCCGCTCTGCGCAGGGCATGGCACGAACGCAAGTGGATGCGCCGTTTCGGCTATCTGTGCATGGCAGGCTTTGCCGGCATCGCCGCGTTCTGGGTGTTCCTTGCCCACGACCTGCCGGACGCCAACAAGCTGCTGGAATACCAGCCGCCGCTGCCGACGATGGTGCGCGGGATGGACGGCGAGATCGTCTATTCTTACGCCCGCGAACGGCGCGTGCAGCTGCGCTTTGTCGATTTCCCCAGGCCGATGGTCAACGCCTTCCTCTCGGCCGAGGACCGCACGTTCTGGACGCACGGCGGCGTCGACGTCGGTGGTCTGGCGGGCGCGGTGGTGGATTATGTCACCAAGTACGGCTCGGGCGTACGCGCCAAGGGCGGTTCGACGATCACCCAGCAGGTCGCCAAGAACATCCTGATCGGCGACGAATATTCCGTGACGCGCAAGCTCAAGGAAATGATCGTCGCCCGCCGTATCGAGGGCGTGCTGACCAAGCAGCAGATCCTCGAACTCTACCTCAACGAGATTCCGCTCGGACGCCGTTCGTTCGGCGTGCAGGCGGCCTCGCGCGCCTATTTCGACAAGGACGTCGAGGACCTGTCGCTCAGCCAGAGCGCGTTCCTCGCGATCCTGCCGCGTGCGCCGGAAGTCTACGGCCGCAAGAAGAACGAGGACCGCGCGATCGAGCGTCGCAACTGGGTGCTCGACCAGATGGTGCGCAACGGCTGGGCCAGCGCGCAGGACGCCGCCGCCGCCAAGGCGGAGCCGCTCGGCCTCGTCACCCAGCGCACTAGCACGTACGAACCTTCGAACGGCTACTTCCTGGAGGAAGTTCGCCGCCGCCTGATCGGCAAGTACGGCGAAAAGGCCGAAGACGGTCCGAACAGCGTTTATGCGGGCGGTCTTTGGGTGCGCACTTCGCTCGATCCGCAGATGCAGGTCGCGGTGCGTGATGCGCTGCGCAAGGGGCTGCTGCTCTATCACGGCAATCGCGGCTTCGTGCGGCCGATCGCGCATCTGAGCGACCTCGAGAACTGGCAGAGCCAGCTCGTCGTCGCCAACAAGACGATCGACTACAAGGACTGGCGCGTCGGCGTCATTCTCGATGCCTCGGGCAGCACGGGGCGCATCGGCTTCTCCGACGGCAACGTTTCCACGCTGACCGGTATTTCCGACAAGGCCAAGGTCGGCGATCTGGTCGCGGCCCAGCCGGTAGGCGGCAGCACCTGGGCGCTTCGCGGCATTCCCGAGGTGTCCGGCGGCATGATCATCGAGCAGCCCGGTTCGGGCCGCATTCTTGCCATGCAGGGCGGCTTCGATTCCGGGATCGACAGCTTCAACCGCGCGACGCAGGCCGAACGCCAGCCCGGCTCGACCATCAAGCCCTTCGTCTACGCGACCGCGCTGCAGAACGGCATGACGCCCGCCACGCAGGTCCTCGACGGCACCTTCTGCGTGTTCCAGGGAGCAGGGCTGGGCAACAAGTGCTTCCGCAACTTCGGCGGTGCGGGCGGTTCGGGCAGCCATACGCTGCGCTGGGGCCTCGAACAGTCGCGCAACCTGATGACGGTGCGCATCGCCAACGACGTGGGCATGGCCAAGGTCACGCGCACGTTCCACAACATGGGCATCGGCGATTACCAGAAGTACCTGTCGTTCGCACTCGGCGCGGGCGAGACGACGGTGGGACGCATGATCAACGCCTATGCGGCGCTGGCCAACAACGGCGTGCAGTTCTCCGGTTCGGTGATCGACTACGTGCAGGACCGCAATGGCAAGGTGATCTGGCGGGCCGACAAGGGCACCTGCAACGCCTGCAACATGGCGCAATGGGACGGCAAGCCGATGCCGCGCATCCAGCGCGTCGGCAAGCAGGTGATGGACGCGCCGACGGCGTACCAGACCGTGCATATGCTCGAAGGCGTCGTCACCCGCGGCACGGCCGAGCGCCTGCGCGACCTCAAGCTGCCGATGTTCGGCAAGACCGGCACCACCAACGGCCCGACCGACGTGTGGTTCATGGGCGGCAACCAGGACTACGTGGGCGGCGTCTACATCGGCTATGATACGCCGCGTTCGCTGGGCGGTTACGCGCAGGGTGGCCGAATCGCTGCGCCGATATTCAAGGACGTGGTGCTGGCGACGCCGGGCCGCTGGTCGCACCAGCCGCTGGTGGCGCCGCAAGGCATCCGCATGGTCCGTATCGACCGCGTGACCGGCAAGCGCGTCATGGGCGTCGAGCCCACCGACGAGCCGAAAGCCTCGGTAATCTGGGAGGCCTTCAAGCCCGACACCGAACCGCGCCAGTACACAGCCGAGGACGAGTTCAGCCGCCGCCGCGACGCGCTGGTGGCCTCGATCCGCAGCGCCCGCGACGCGCGCGATGCGAATGCGGCGGCAGCGGCGGG
>NZ_ALVC01000099.1:0-9745 GCF_000293195.2 Sphingomonas sp. LH128 | reverse complement strand
AGCCACATCGACATAGAGCTGCGGATGGGCGAACATCATCGCGATCATCGCGTCTCCGAAAGGCCAGCCGGCGTGGGCAACATAGACCCGCAGCTTGGGATGACGGATGAGCACGGGTTCTAGGCGGAGCGGATCACCGGCCGAGACGAGATAATGCGGCGTGGCGAAGTAAGCTGTCCCAGGGGGCCCGGGCCCCATGTGGATGCCGATCGGGATGTCGTTGGCCTCCGCGAAAGCGAAAAAGGGCTCCATGCGTGGATCGTCGGGGGCGATGCCGGCATATTGCGTGGTAATCTCGCTCAGCGCCTGCATTTTGCCTTCGGCGTGGAGCCGGCGCAGATCTTCAATCGGAGGGAGGGTGCCGCTGCTGCCGAAGCCGATGCCAGGAAGTATGTGGCCATCCCCATGACGGCGATAGTCATCCACCACCTCCGCTGGGCCGCCGGCAAGGGCCAGCACATTGTACCGTTTCAGCTGGGCGATGCCACGATCGCGCAGAGTATCCGCGTCGGTCGGCGATGACAGCACGGTCGGGCAATCGGGGCGGCCGGTAAACCAGTCGAGATACCCGTCCATCGGTTGCCCGGGATCGCGCGGGCCCCATTCAGGATAGGGAGCGCAGGCCTTGCCCCCGGGAGGTCCCTGATCGTCAGGACGATCGGCGTGGAAATGCATATCGATCACGTCGAACTTCGGCTGAGCGGGAGCTGGTGTTCCGTTAAAGGCGATAGCAACGGTACAGCCAAGCGTCGCTACGTAGTAAAGCGCTCGCTGGCTCATTGCACATCCCGCCCCATTGCGCATGATCTTGCCCGTTAAAACAGTATCGGCTGGTGCCGCTGAACACGCCTGATTCCCAGCTCGATCACCTTGATACGGTTGCGTCGTTAGTCAAGCGGCGTTCAAGATCGACGCGCGGCGGTGATCGATTTCACGGAAGTTTGACTTGGAGGATGTTTTGCTCCGGCGAGGATGATAGGCGGTTGCGGGATGCGATGGGGCAGCCGACCAGGGCATGGTGCGCAACCTCGGCGGTTCTGCGGAAGGGTACTTCTTCCTCAAAAAATCCATCTTTAGAAACGCCCAAGCGGAGCGCGGGAGCTTCTATATTTCAATGATTCTAAGATTCAGGGGCAATTTCGCCCGTGGAACCAATGGGTTAGACCCCGTTCATGTGAGCAGCTGGGGGCTTTATCGTGAGGACTCGGGGGCCTTTATGCGAGCGGCCGGGGGCCTTTGCCTGAGTGGCCGGGGGATTATGTGAGGGATCGGGGGAATCGTCCCAGTGGCTTGCAAAACAACACGGGAATGGCTTGAAAGGCCAGCCTTTTTGGTACGACGCCGGCCCTAAACCTCGACCGACCTTCTTTATGTGAGCGATCGGGGGCGATCCCCCTGCCCTTCCCGTCCGTTTATATGAGCTTTCGGGGGCCTCACTATACCGGTCAAATTCCCTATTTCGAACCGAGTCGCTTTATATGAGCGATCGGGGGGCTTTCAAAAAACCCAGTAAAAGCAAGTAGATGCTGTGGCGTTTATGTGAGCGCGCGGGGGATGTCGCAATGCGGCCGGTAAAAGCGCTGGACTGGGGAATGTCGGGTCAGGAACTTTATATGAGCGATGGGGGATATCGCGAGACTCGCGGTGAATCGGCGAGTCGGACAATTTCTTTATATGAGTGGTCGGGGGCCGCCGGTTTGCGCCTCTGTCAGCCTTTATGTGAGGGCTGGGGGCACGTCTATGTGAGTGAACGGGGGGATGTTCTCTTTATGACAAGGTGATGATATGCAACTCACATGAAGCCCGATTCGGACATCGTTGAGATCGAGGTTTCCCCGGACGCGGATGGCCTGAGCCGGACGCTGCGGGTCGCTGATGTGATTCGCCGCCGCGATCTCGATTTTGTAAGCAAACCGGGCGAACTCGTCGAATCCGAGTTTGAAACCGGCTCCTTGAGCGCCGCCGGGCGCAAGGCCTTCGCCCTCATGCTGCGCAAGGCTGGGCCGGACGCTGGCGAGGACAGAAACTTCACGATTACCAAGAAGGAACTGCGCGGGTCGCACAAGGGCAATGAGCGCATCCAGCCCGTGATGGACGAGCTTTTGCGCGTGATCGTGCGCATCCGCACGACGACCAAGAAGGGCAAGCCCGCGATCATGTCGCAGTCCCTGCTCTCAAGCTGCGTCGAGGAAATCTCCGAGGACGGCATGAGCGTCGTGGAGTACGAGTTTTCGGAAGCCTTCAAGCGCGTGATGCAGCGCTCGGACTATTATGCGCGGGTCAACCTGGGCGTCATGCTGGCGCTGCAGTCGCGCTATTCGCTGACGCTCTATGACCTGGGCTGCCTGATCATCAACCGGCAGAACCGTGTCGTGAAGATGGAGGTCGAGGAACTGCGCCGGCGTCTGGGCGTGCCGGAGGGTAGCTTCAAGAATTTCGCGGAATTCCGCCGCGATGTCCTGGCAAAATCGAAGCTGGAGATCGACCAGCTCGCGGATTTCACCGTGGAATGGGACGAGATCCGCGGGTCAGGGCGTGGACGGCCGGTCGAGGCTGTGAAGCTCACATTCAGTCCCAAGGATCCCGTCGATCAGGAGGAAACCGCCAAGGAGCTCGATCGGCCGAAAGTGGGTCGGCGTGCCAGGCGGGACGGAACGGTCGAAACGGTCGCACCGCCGCCCGTCCCCCTGCCCTCGGCGCGGCCTTTCCCTTCGGGATCGCTCAGTTTCTGCCCTGACCAACGCATTATCACGATCTTTCGCGATTTTGGCGGAGGCTGGGACAAGGACATGATTGCCGATGCCTACAGGCAGAAAATGGGCGCAAAGCTGGAGACCCTGACGGGCGCCGCTCTCTACAAATCGTGGGAAGGCTTCTGCAAAAGCTGGGTCGCGATGCGCGGGACGCCCTGAAGTCCCCTCCCCCCGTTCCTCACATAAAGAGCCGGGCCCTACTCCCCGCTACCCCCCTGCCCTTCCGCGAGATCGATCAACGCCATGATGCCGTCGGGCAGGCTGAGGTTGCGATCGTCGCACCAGCGAACGAGCCGGTCGCGCTCAGGCGGCGACAGGCGCATGCTGATATGGAGCGAGCGCGCGGGACCACGCTGCGGCTTGCGCTTCGGGATGATGCCCACCTCGCTCGCGACTTGCGGGAAATAGCCGGACGGAAGCGTCGCTGGCGCCGGTTCGCGGACGGGCGCCGGTGCGGCGGCCGGAGCGGGCTTCGGCGTCGCAGCGATCAGGTTCTTGAGACGGTCGGCCGGGTCTTCGCTATGCTCGATGCGCTGCCGGGTGGAGCCGATGATGTCCCCCATCGCGCCGGCAGCAGACTTGGGCTCAGGCATTGACGGCCTCCTTGTTCTGAATTTCGCTGAGTATGTCGGCCAGGATGCCTTGCGCGATGCGCCGCGCCTTCTCGGTCTTGGCCAGGCCGGCGGCCTCCACCTCGGCCAGCGTCATGCGATAGTTGGACATGGCGCGGAACGCGTCGAGCGTATGCATCTGCTCGTTGAACGTCGGCAGAGCATTGCTGATCTGGCTGTCGATCTCCCATTCGGCCTTAGAGCGGGCGACCTGCCCTGTCTGCGTGATCAGGACCCTGTAGGGCACGCCGCCACACATCTTGCCCAGCATGTCGCTGGTTTCCACGGTGCGCTCGAGATCGAGGCGCGATGAGCGCGTCGGAATGACGACGAAATCGGAGTCCATCGCCGCGTAGGCTGTCTTGAAGTTGGAAGTGCCCTCGGAATCGACAATGACGAGCTGCGCGGCATCGCGCGCGCGCGCGATAGCGGGTCCAATGTCCGCGTCCCGGAGCTGCGAGGCGTCTTCCACCGTGATGCGCCCCTCCCCTCCCCTGTCGGCATTCATCCGATCCCGATACCAGTTGAGCAAGCTGTTCTGACGGTCGGCGTCGAGCATGAAGACCGAACCGCCGAGCGCCTCGAATTCGGAAGCAAGCGCGAGCGCGAGCGTGGTCTTACCGGCGCCGCCTTTGCTTTGCGCGATCGTGATGACGGGCATGCGAACTCCTGTAATGCGATAGCGCTGCACACTGCGCGGCACAAACATGGCCCGCCCCGCACCGCGCCGCACACAATGACAGCGCCATTGATAGCGTCACCGCCCGCGCCACGCAAGGCGCGTATACGCGCGACAGCGCGTGCAAGTGCGCGGCAATATGCGTAAGCGCTGGGCTTAGTGCCAGCGCGATGAACCGCGAGTGCGCGGGCGCATTACAGCGCGAACACGCCAGCGAGCGCGCACGCGAGTCCGCTGGCGACATGTGCCGCGCTGGGGTAAGCGTCATCGCTGCATAAAGTACAGCGGAATGTGGTGCGGACGTGCGTTACAGCGCGCGACACATCGTGCGGCACAAGCTTAAGTGCTGAAATTATAAGGACTTCTATTGTGTGCAGGGCGACGAGGAGCCGAGGTGATCCGCGCTGAAATGCCTTATCGGGAGTTGAGAAGCTGATCGATGGCTGCCATTTCCGCGTCGAATTGATCGAAGACAGCCGCCAGATTTCGAGACGGCGAGGGGAGGGACCTCTCCACGCGGGGGCGCCCAAGAGGCGCTCTGGCAAAGCCAAACTCGACAGCGAGGTCGACGCTCATGAAAATGCGCCATGTCCGCCTTGTCGTGATTTCGGTTAGAAGTCCGGTACCGGTGGCGCGCTCGAGCAACTTGCTTGCGCCGGTCACGGTCAAATCAAGAAGTCGCGCCACAGCCTGCGGCGACAGGACCGGTTGGTGAAGCGTAAGCGCGAGGAGGGAGGGCAGGGCGCCGGGACGATAAGACTCCGCGATTGCCGTTCGGGCCTTGCGATGGAGGCGCTCCAGATGGTTAAGGCGTTCAAGGCCACGCTCGGCGCGCGCGGCAAGAGCGCGTAGGAGCGCGAGCCAGTCGGCTTCGTTCAGTGTCTTTTTCAAGCGGAAGGCTTTGGCGCCGCCGACGAGGCAGGGGAGGGGGCTGGCCGTCAGACCCTGGTCCCGTAAGGCGAACGGCAGACCGAGCCAGGGGTCGGGCCCGCCTCGTACTCGTGCATAGCGCCGGATCTGTTCGAGCGCGCGGACGAGGGGAGGGTGGTCCGCGGCCTCGACCGGCAATTCGACAGCCTTGGGGAGCGCATCGCGCCAGACAAAGGGGTCTGATGACCCCAGTATGTCCTGCCAAGGCGCGAACGCCTCATATTCGCCGCGGTTCGTGGCGCGCAGCGGGCGGCCGGGGATCGTGACCCGGCAGCCCCAGGAAAATAGGTCGATTTCATCGACCTCGTGACCTTCCAGCTGAAGAGCACGCGCATAGCCGGCCCAAGCTGCGCGGGTCTGCCACGCCGAGTGCACAAAACTTCCGGAAATTCGGTCGTTTAGCGTGGCTATCACTGCGGTCGCGTGTGCAACTTCAGTGACGACCCTCGGCGTATAGCTTGGTCCAAAGCCAGCGATATCCATGGAGCCAAAGTAACAAATACTGAGCTTAAAAGCAATCTGGGTTCACTTTGCTCACACATTTATGGCGGCCCCTTGCCGACGCGAGGGGCGACCCCTCGTTAGAGGCGCCGGTAGGCCCCGCTGTCGCTTGCTGAGACGCAGATTTCATCCGCGCAAATCGGCCGGCGGGGCTGTCCAAGCGCCCGCAAGTCGCCCGCATGCCCATGGGACGCGGGAAAGGGCCGGGGCTCAAATCCCGGGGGACGGGGCTGGCCAAAACCGGTGCTGTCGTTTATCGAACGGGAGCAACCCCTCGATTGCCCCCGTTTGATGGAATGTGACAGTGGCTTTGATCGGCTATGCCCGCGTATCGACAGAAGATCAGGACACGGCCGGCCAACGCCTTGCGCTGGAGCAGCAGGGTTGCGCCCTCATCTTCGAGGACAAGGCCAGCGGGGGAAGCCGGGACCGCCCGAACCTCACCAGGGCATTGGCAAGGGTAGGGGAGGGCGACACCCTCATCGTCGTGCGGATCGATCGATTGGCACGCTCGCTCGTCCATTTGCTGGAGATCGTCGAGCAGCTGCGGGCCAAGGGCGCTTACTTTCGCTCGATCAACGACCCGATCGACACCTCGAGCGCGCAAGGCATGCTGATGACCCAGATGCTGGGTGCCTTTGCCGAATTCGAACGCGCCCTTATCCGAGAACGCACGCGAGCAGGGCTTGCCGCGGCGATGGCGAGGGGCGCTAAGCCCGGCAATCCCAAGATGCGCGCGCGCGATCCGGCGGCAATTGCTGATATCGGCTACGCGCACAAAGAGCGTTATCTGCACGCCTTGATTGACGATCGCCACCGCTGGCTGCCGACCGTAGAGCGCCTGCGACCACATCTTCCCTGGTCGATAGTCTTGCGCCAGATCCGCGCGATAAAGCCCCCCGTCCGCTCATTTAGTGAGCGCACGCTGGTGAAGGCCTGCAAGGCCCTGGTCAAAGCCGGTTATGCCAACGATGTAATCCTCCAGTCCGCGCCGCGCCTGCCACCGGATACCCGCGTCGCGCGCTTGGTGGCGGACAGGTTGAAGACCTATCCGGAATCGTCTCTGCGCGACCTTGCGGGCTGGCTCAGCAAGGACTTGCGCGAACCTACGCCACGCGGCGGCATACACTGGTCGGCCGAGGGCGTGCGGCGTGTGCTGGAACGGGCGAGGGGGCTTGGGCTTCTCGTAGATCGCGAGGCGTCTTTGGACCCATGTCTGATCGCCTAACGAGCCCTCGATAATGTGCCGCGTCGTGTGGGGCGCGGCACAATGCGCGGCACGCAAATATGAGGTGGCCCACCGCGTTGTGCGGCGACCAGATTCTTCAGTCGCCAGTGAAATTCGAGCCCGTCAGGCCGAAAGGAAGCTCGGGCCTGGCTCGTTGCCTGACAGCTTTTGGCGGACCCTATCAAGCAGCCGAGCGGCCTTCAGGCCGCTGCAGGCTTGTGCCGACGAGCAGCTGGGCCAGCAGTCCAACCCGCCCACACTGTGAGCCCACCGACAATCGTCGCGACAACCAGCACCGGCAGCGACGGCAGTTTTCCAAGCCCGACAAATACCGTCTGCCAAACGCTGCTCTCCCCCAGCGTCTCGACCAGGACTGCCTGGGCGACCATCGCCAATCCGACGATGAAGAACGGCCGCCCGTAACGTGGTGCCGCCGCGTAGAGGCACGCCGCGGCAACAAGCCCCCCAAGCTCTGCAGCACGCATGGTCCACGCGAATTGAGCGGGGTCGAACGCCGTGAAAGGCGGGATCAGATGCCCGAGCAGCCGTTCGATAATGGGCTCGACGAGGGGCAGGGCTGTCGCGAGCATATAGCGGGCGTGCAGCTGCACTTTGCGCCTTTCTTTCAGCGCGAAATAGAAGAGGACCATCAGAAGGATGGGCGTCCAGGCGTCCAATATACCCAGGCGTCCGCCGTTGATTTGGTAGAAAGGGTCTGACGGCGTGTTGCGCGCCATGCTCAGAAGGACAGCAACGCTTCCCGCGAGAAAAAGCGGAAACAGAAACAAACTCACGATCCCGAAAATCCGGTGCGCGCCGCGTCGCTGATGATGAATGGTCCAGCTCTGGAGCGCCAGCAGCAACATCCAGGCGGTGGCCGTTACTCCATGAAAATGAAGTTCTGTCCGCGCGGTCCGCAAAACAGCGAAGTAGGTCGGCCAGAATGCCACGACTGTAGCGAGCACCATTGCCAGGACGAGATAATGGGCGCGGCGAAGCGGCATCCGATGATCCTGACAGACAGTGATTTCGCGGTGCCCCTTCCGTAGGGACCGCGTGGGTCCTTAGCAATTGCGCAATCCGCCGAGCGGCATTTCGTTGGCTGGAACCGGCAACGACTTTCTCGACGACCGAGCGCCCGGATTGGCTGCGAGCGCTGCCGATCACAGGTCAGGCATTAACGACGAAGTTCTGTAAGAAAGTGTGTCCCCCAATCGAAACCGTGACGGGCGCATTGATAAACTCGATCTGAGGCCTAGCTTTGGGATGCGTACCGGGCCCCTCTGGCGAGAATATCTCGCGATGTCGGACGTATCGAACTCAGGGGCCGTCTCAATCATACTCCCTGAGCTCGATCCATTGTTTGGAAAGAGGAGTATGTTGTGATCTTGTCTTTGCTTGCCTTGGCAACCGCTTCCGCTGCCCCCTTCGCTGATCAGGTTCATCGGACCAGCGTGGATCATTAAGGAAGATCCCTGGATGTGACCTATCGGGCCGATGCCAAGGTATCTACCCGCCAGATCGGCATGTCCGCGGGAACACGACCTACCACGGAACGCTGCCTCTGGGCCGCCCGGGTGGCCGTCGTTCGCGATGTGGCAGGTACCAAGGGCGCATCTTTGAGCCATCGCCTGGATGCCGATCAAATGATCCGGGGCAGCCATTTTGGCAAATGCTCGGAGAATAGGGCGCAGGTTGCGTCATCAATAGTACGTCGCAGTAATGAGGTGAAAGCTCATCTTGCGGAAGTTGCGCGAGGAGATGGCGTTCGGCTGGCGAACGACATCAGCTCAGCCAAGCATTTCGCAGCCAATTAGACGCGGACTATAATCGGTAGCAGGGGGCCCGGCGCGTGGGTCGCGTCGGGCCCATCTGATGAATATACGAGTTGTACGTCGACCGCTGAGCAGCACGACAGCAAAGGCGACATCGCAGTTTGCATTGCGAAGCGAGCGGGTCGGCCTCAGCCCTTCAGATGCTGCTCGACAGCGTCCGCGCTGGTTCCGACAGCCTTTACCGCCGCTTCCAGCCGCTCCCTGCTGACACCGAATTTGCCCGTCCAGTAATCGACCTCATAATCCTCTCCGAGCGCGATACGCGCCCGGTCCTGGGGCCCGCGAGCGGTCTTGTCGTCTGCCATTGCTCATCTCCTTCGTCGGTGGCCTAGGTCCGCAACGCCGGGGGGACGATGCGGTTGCCGCTATCGGCGAGACGTGGGGGGTCGGTCGGCGAGCCGAGTCAGGGGCGCGCTGGAACGAGTCCGCCGCTCGCGCACTTTGGTCTCCATGAAGAACAACGGCCATCCATCATGGCGCGCATGACCGCAGCGCCAAGGAAAGCGGCTTCCACCAGCCGCGCGCCGCCCTTCCGCGCAGTGCAACTCGCAACGCTGGTCGACACGGTTCCTACCGGCAACCGCTGGCTGCACGAGATGAAGTATGACGGCTACCGCGTGCTGCTGAGCGTCGGCGGGGGCGAGGCCGTTGCCTATACCCGCTCGGGTCTCGACTGGTCGGAGAAGTTTAGCGGACTGGTTGCCGACGCCCTGAAGCTGAAGGTTTCCTCCGCGCTCATCGACGGCGAGGCGGTCGTGCTCGATGCCGACGGCCGCTCGAGTTTCCAGGCCCTGCAAAACGCGCTCAAAGGGGCGCCGGCTTCGATCGATTATTTCGCGTTCGACCTGCTGGAGCTCGACGGCGAGGATCTAACCCAGTTGCCACTCACGGAGCGCAAGGCGAAGCTCGCGAAGATCCTGCCCAAGGGCAAGTCGCGGTTGCGCTATTCGGATCACATTGCCGGCAATGGCGAGAAGTTGCTCAACCAGTTCTGCGCGGCGGGCCTCGAAGGGGTGATCTCGAAGCGGGCCGACGGCCGCTATGTCGGCTCGCGATCGGGCGGCTGGCTGAAGACCAAATGCATCAAGCGGCAGGAGTTCGTCGTGGTCGGCTGGACCCCTTCGGACAAGTCGCGGTTATTCCGATCGCTGATCCTGGGTGTCCATGAGGACGGCGTCCTGCGCTATGCCGGCAAGGTCGGCACCGGC
>NZ_ALVC01000098.1:0-4858 GCF_000293195.2 Sphingomonas sp. LH128 | reverse complement strand
TCGTCGAGCATGAACTGGCGTTCCGCCCCTGGTTCGCGGGCAATACGTTCACCGCGGCCGACATCATGATGAGCTTCCCGCTCGAAGCTGCCCGCGATCGCGGCGGTCTCGAGCGCGGACGCCCAGCGACGATCGCCTGGCTCGACAAGGTTCATCAACGACCGGCCTATCAGGCCGCGCTCGAACGTGGCGGCCCTTATCGCTTTGTCTGAAAGCGGCATCCGACGTCAGGAGGCCGATTCCGGAAACGGGCTCCATCACTCGTTCGCCGGGTGGCCCGCGCCAATGGGCTCAAGCCGGAAGGCCTGCAAAGACGGGCGCGTGGATCGCAAGGCCTTGAAACCCGGCGAACGCGGAAACAGCCCCAGCTTGGCGATATAGTCTGCGTAGCGGATGGGTGTCGGCATGGCCGCCGATCTGTTCGGGCGCCGGGCTTTCTCCGCCCGGCACCGTGCCCCCTTCTCGATTGCGCGGAGCACGGCGGACACCGCGCCGGCAAACAGCTAGAACTTGCGACTGATGCCAAGGCCGACGCGCACGTCGGGCGTATCGGCATTTAGGCCCATCGTCGTCTGGAAATCCAGCTGGGTGAGATCGTCCGTGCGCCATGCCAGCGAAAGCGCCGCACTGGTCATCGTCGTGCTGCCTTGCGGGTCGCGGTCGCGGGTGAGTTCCAGTTCCGGCGCGATCCGCAGGTTCTCGGCAATCGTGAACTGGAAGCCCGCTGCCGCCCCATAAGCCAGATGCCGTCCCGATCGGTCCTCGTCGGTAGCCGCCTCGATGCTGGGGGAAAGGGCGAATGCGACCGTATCGCTGAACTTGTAGCTCAGCGGCACGATCAATCCGGCGCTCCAGTCGCCGTCACCCACGCCGTTCGTCGCGGTTGGAAGCGTGGCATAGGCAAGAAGCCCTGCAGCGACGCCGTTCGCCTTTTCCTGCGGATGGCGCAGGTTCTGCTTCAGGCCGATCGTCACGTCGCCGATACCGCTCGAGCGCTCAGAAACGCCGCCACCGTAATCCTTGCGCGCCATCCACGTGAAGGCCGTCCAGCCGACCTGAAGCTCTGTCGTCGCCGCAAGGCCGTAACGCACCTGGGTCTGCGCCAGTCCCAGCGTCGTCTCCCTGCCCTCGCCGTCCGTGTTGCGCTCCCACTCCGCAACGCCGAGTTCGATCTGGAAATGCCCCGGATCGACGGTACAGGCCGCAGTCGTGAGGCCGGGACGTTCGGTGCACAGTTCGCGCAGCCTTGCCGCACCGTCTCCCTGATCCTGGGCCAGCGCCGGACCGGGTAGCACAAGCAGCAATGGCATCAGCAGCCCGGGTTTCCGCATCATTTCCCTATCGTGTCCATTCTTGGCTCGAAGCGAAACAACACGGCGGCCTGCTCGTTCCTCCGACCATGCAGGAAAAAGGGTCAGGGACCATGAAAGGGGCCGTCGTCGGGATGATGATGCTGGTTGCGGGCTGCGACGGGCTGCCGCGTGACCCCGCACACACATCGACCCGCATCGAAGAGACAAGGCGCTTCGATGTCGGGCTGGTATCCGGAACTCCCGAAAGTCCGGACGCAAGGCGGCTCGTTGCCGAAGTGGAACGTCGAGCGCACGCCCGCGCCCGAATACACGAAGCCACGGGGGACCGATTGTTCGGCGATCTGGAAGCAGGCAAGATCGATCTCGTCGTCGGCGCCTTCGCCCGGGACAGTGCCTGGAAAACCGACGTGACGTTCGGCCCGGCCGTGCAAACGCTGCCAGGATCTGCGGCACCGCTGGAACTGAAGGCGGTGATGCGCAACGGCGAAAATCGGTGGATCATGCTGGTCGAGCGCGCCTCGCGCGCGGTCTCGGCGGAAGCGAGGGCGCAATGAGCAACAGCCTCCCCGACGAACTGCGCCCGGCCATGCACGCCGCCATCAGGCTGGAGTACTGGAACCTGTTCTGGACGGCGACCATCATCGCCGTGATGGGGCTGGTCCTCGGCCAGAGCCAGACGATGAAGACCGCGTGGGTGGAGGACACCCTGGGCGTGGTGCCGCCGATCATGTTTCTGATCGCGGCGCACATGGAACTGAACGGCAGGCGATCGCGAAAATTTCCCTTCGGCTTCGAACGGGTCAACGGCCTGGGATTCTTCGTTGCCGCCGTCGCATTGACGGCAGTGGGCCTGCTGCTCCTCTACAATGCCGCTGTCGCGCTGGCGACGCAGGAACACGCCAGCGTCGGATCGATCGTGCTGCTTGGCCACGACTTCTGGCTGGGCTGGCTCATGATCGCGGCGCAGATCTATTCGCTCGTGCCCCCGATGCTCATCGGCCGCAGGGAACTGCCGCTGGCCGAGAAGCTCAACGACAAGCTCCTGCACACCGATGCCCTGATGAACAAGGCGAACTGGCTGACGGGCGCGGCAGGTCTCGGAGGGATCATCGGTCTTGGCCTGGGCTGGTGGTGGGCGGACTCCCTGGCCGCCGCGATCATATCGCTCGACGTCATCAGCGACGGCGTCAAAGCCTTGCGATCTTCCACCGCAGAACTGATCGACGGCGCTCCCCGCGCGCTCTCCAGCCCGAAACTCTCGGGTGACGCGCTCGAACTGGAACAACGCCTTCAGGACGAATTTCCGGAAGCGACCATCCGGCTGCGGGAAACCGGCCGCCTGGTCCGGGCCGAAATCCACGGCGTCCATCCGCCCGGCGAAAAGCGACACCCCCGGCACTACTGGCCTGGAAAGGCCGATCGATCCTGGCGCCTTGCCCAGGTCGGCTTTGTCCCGCCCGCCGAGGAACCGTGAAGAGGTGGGCGGTCAGCCGGGCATGGCTCGGCTGCGCTCGCAAGGGCGTTTCAGGGCGATGGCCGGACGGCAGGCTTCACCAGCAGTTTCGTCACGCCCGCTTATCGCCGCCATGGGCGTATCAGCCATACGCCTTGATGAAGAACGCGGCGGTCACGAAGAACGCAAGGGCCAGAGTGGCCGCTCGCACCAGCGCCGGCGACAACCGAATGCCCAGCAGTGCGCCCAGATAGCCGCCGACCATCGCGGAGGGGGCAAGGATGGCCACTTCGCGCCAACCGACCGCGCCCGCCAGAGCGAACAGGATCACCGCTGCGGTGTTCGCAGCGGTGACCAGCAAAGTCCGCAGGCCCTGAAGCCGCTTGAGTTCCTCCCGCGTCGCAAGGCTCCAGAATGCCATCATCATGATGCCTACAGCCCCGCCGAAATACCCTCCGTAGATACCCAGAACCAACTGGCCGCCAAGGATCGCGGGGCCGCTCGCCCCGCTCCATCCGTGAACTCTTGCGGTAATTCCGCGCCCGAAGGCGAGCGCAAGGCTCGCCAGCAGTAGCAGCCAGGGCAGAGCCTGAACGAACAGCGCCTGCGGCGTCGCCAGCAGCAGGATGCCGCCTGCAAGGCCGCCTGCAGCCGACACCGCCGCCATCCAGCGCAGCGGGACCGCCGCGATCGGCACCAGCCCCTCGCGATAGACCCAGGTGCTGACGGCGCCGCCGGGGTAAAGCGCCAGACTGCTGGAGGCATTCGCCGCCACGGGAGACAGTCCGACCGCCATCAGCGCCGGCAACGAGACGAAGGACCCGCCGCCGGCCAGCGCATTCATGGCGCCGGCCAGCACACCTGCCGCGATCAGGAGAAGATCTGTGTTCACGAGCGCGGATATGCCGCGCTCCGGAACGCGGCACAATCCGGATGATGCCGGGCGGCGGCTTCACCCGGGACGAAGGCCGCGCGATTTTCAGGCCGCGTCCAGCGCGCCCGACACCAGGTTGCCCGCGTGGAACACCGCCTTGCGCGGCGACTGGCGCGCCACCGCCTCGGCCGAGCAGGCGGCCGGGACCAGCACCATGTCGGCGGCGTCGCCTGCCTTGGGCCAGACCTGCTTGCCCGCGGCATCCAGCGGGGTCGGGCCGCCGGTGGCGATCTTCAGCGATTGCGAGATGGTGTACTCGTCGCTCCAGCCATAGAGCTGGCACGCCAGCTTGGCCTTCTCCAGTACGTCGCCGCTGCCGAAGACCGACCAGTGATCCTCGACGCTGTCGGTGCCGGTGTAGACCTTGACGCCCTTGTCCAGCAGGATCGGGATCGGCATCATCCGCGTGCCGAACGGCAGCGTGGACGCCACCGACATGTCCAGCGCGGCGAGGCGCGCGGCCAGGTCCTCCATCTCGGGCGCGGGCAGCGACATCATCGAGAACGCGTGGCTGAGCGTCACCTTGCCGCGCAGTTCGGGTTCGCGCTCCACCGTGTCGGCGATGCGGCGGATCGCGGCGATGCCGCTGGCGCCGGGCTCGTGCAGGTGGATGTCCACGCCCTTGTCCATGTCGAGCGCGACCTGCATCATCGCATCGACCGACTTCTCCATCCCGCCGTCGAGCGCGGTGGGATCGATGCCGCCCACATGCGTCGCCCCCGCCGCCATCGCCGCGCGCATCGTCGGGATCAGGTCGGCGCTGACAAAGCCGTGCTGCGGGAACGCCACGATCTCATGCCCGAACCCGTCGGCGCGGCTGTCGAGCGCGTGCTTGAGCAGTTCGACGTGCTTGGTCCCCACCACCGGATCGACGTTGCACTGGCTGCGCGCGAACGTGGTGCCGTTGGACTGCAGCAGATCGACCAGCTTGCCCGCGCGCTCCTCCAGCGTGGGGAGGAGCTGCGGCAACAGCGTCTGCTCCAGCTTGATCTGCCCGCGAATGCCCTCGGTCCGCTTGCGCGGGGGCACCCACGGGCCGCCGTAGAAGGTCTTGTCGAGGTGGATGTGCATGTCGCGGAACGAGGGCAGCAGCAGCATGCCCTTCGCATCGCGCACCGCCACGCCCATCGGCGCAGGCGCATCGGCGGGGGGGGGCGC
>NZ_ALVC01000097.1:0-2531 GCF_000293195.2 Sphingomonas sp. LH128 | reverse complement strand
CGGTCCCGGATCAAGTCCGAGACGACGAATTCGAGGAATGCCGATGACCGACACCAGCCACCCGTTCTTCTCCATGCACGAACACGGCTTCGTGCGCGTCGCCACCTCGACCCCGCGCGTGAAGACCGCCGACGTCGCCGCCAACCGCGATGCGATCCTTGCCGAAGCGCGCCGGGCCCATGCGGCGCATGTCGACCTGCTGGTCTTCCCCGAACTGAGCCTGTCCTCCTACGCCATCGACGACTTGCACCTGCAGAGCGCGATGATCGAGGCGGTCGAGGCTGCGGTGGCGCAGATCGTCAAGGCCAGCGCCGACCTTTCGCCGGTGCTGCTGGTCGGCGCCGCGCTGGAGCGCAAGGGGCGGCTCTACAACTGCGCGCTGGTCATCGCGCAGGGCCGCCTGCTCGGCGTAGTGCCCAAGTCCTACCTGCCCAACTACCGCGAGTTCTACGAGAAGCGCTGGTTCGCGAGCGGCAAGACCGTCCGGGGTTCCACGATCACCGTGAACGGGCAGGAGGTGCCGTTCGGCGTCGATCTCGTCTTCGCCTCCGAGGTGCTGAAAAACTTCCGCTTCTTCGTCGAGATTTGCGAGGACTTCTGGGCGCCGACGCCGCCTTCGTCGCTGGGCGCGATGGCGGGGGCGACGATCCTGGCCAACCTGTCCGCCTCCAACATCGTCATCGGCAAGTCGGACGAGCGCCACATGCTGTGCCGCGCGCAGTCGGCGCGAGCCATGGCGGCCTATATCTACTGCGCGGCGGGACACGGCGAAAGCACGACCGATCTCGCATGGGACGGGCAGGGCATCGTCTACGAACTCGGCGACCTGCTGGCGGAATCAGAGCGTTTCTCGCTGGAAGCGGAACTGTGCGTGGCCGACGTAGACTGCGACCGCATCGTCATGGATCGTCTGCGCAGCCCCACCTTCAACGATGCCGCCGACGTCGCGGGCAAGCCGGAGGAAACGTTCCGCACCGTACCGTTCCGCCACGCCCCGGCCGGCGGCGACGTCGGCCTCGTGCGCCCGGTCAGCCGCTTCCCGTTCGTCCCCTCGCGCGCCGACAGGCTGGACGCCGACTGCTACGAGGCGTTCAACATCCAGGTCGACGGCCTGATGCGGCGCATCGAATCGACGCAGGCGAAGTCAATGGTGATCGGCATCTCGGGCGGGCTCGATTCGACCCACGCGCTGATCGTGGCGGCACGCGCCTGCGACCGGCTGGGCCTGCCGCGCAGCTTCATCCGGGGCTACACGATGCCCGGCTTCGGGACGAGCGAGGGCACCAAGTCCAACGCGTGGAAGCTGATGGACGCCGTCGGCATCACCGCGCAGGAGATCGACATCCGGCCCGCCGCGACGACGATGCTCCATGACATCGGCCATGCCTTCGCCAACGGCGAGCCGGTCTACGACGTGACGTTCGAGAACGTCCAGGCGGGGCTGCGCACCGACTACCTGTTCCGCCTTGCCAGCCAGCACGGCGGCTTCGTGGTGGGCACCGGCGACTTGTCGGAACTGGCGCTGGGCTGGTGTACCTATGGCGTCGGCGATCACATGAGCCACTACGCGGTCAACGCGGGCGTGCCCAAGACGCTGATCCAGTACCTGATCCGCTGGTGCGCCACGACCGACCAGTTCAGCGCCTCGACCGAGGAAATCCTGCTGGCAATCCTCGCGACGGAGATTTCGCCCGAACTGGTGCCCGCCGGGGCCGACGGCGCGATCCAGAGCACCGAGGCGAAGATCGGGCCTTACGAACTCAACGACTTCTTCCTCCACCACGTCATGCGCTTCGGTCAGAAGCCGTCGAAGGTCGCGTTCCTCGCCTGGCACGCCTGGCGCGACACGGCGGCGGGGGCATGGCCGCATGCCTTCCCGGAAGCCAAGAAGAACGCCTACGAACTGCCGGTCATCCGTTCATGGCTGGAGAAGTTCCTGGGCCGCTTCTTCGCGTTCAGCCAGTTCAAGCGCTCGGCCATTCCCAATGGCCCGAAGGTGTCCACCGCCGGAGCCCTCAGCCCCCGGGGCGACTGGCGCGCACCGTCCGACGCCAGCGCAGCGGTATGGCTGGCGGAACTGGACAGAAGAGTGCCGTAACATCCTCCCCGGAACGGGGAGGGGGACCATGCGAAGCATGGTGGAGGGGCACAGGCGGCTTACGTGACGCGAATTTAACGCGCCACTCTGCCGCCGCCCCGATAACCTTCGCGCATGATCACCGGCCCGCGCCGCAGCGTAAAACTCGCCCGCAAGCTGCGCAGCGAGATGGCACTGCCCGAAGTCCTGCTCTGGCGTGAACTGCGCAAGCGCCCGGCAGACTTCAAGCTCCGCCGCCAGCATCCGGCGGGAAACTTCATCCTCGATTTCTACTGCGCCGCTGCTTCGCTCGCCATCGAGGTTGACGGTTTCGCGCACGACTCTATGCGCGCAGCAGACCGGGACGCGGCCCGCTCGCACTTCCTGCGCTCGCAAGGAGTGGCGACGCTGCGGGTTACCGCGAAGGTCGTGCTGGAGGACGTGAACGTGGCGG
>NZ_ALVC01000096.1:0-2940 GCF_000293195.2 Sphingomonas sp. LH128 | reverse complement strand
CAAGCCGTTCGTGCGCCGCCTGCGCGGGGATCTGCTGGCCCATGGCGTGCCGCGGGTGTGGTTGGACGAAGCCGAAATCGACATCGGTGACTCGCTCATCGCCAAGATCGACGAGGGCATGAAGCTCAGTCGCTACATTGCCGTCGTGCTTTCGAAGAAGTCGATCGACGCCCCGTGGGTGAAGAAAGAACTCGATGTGGCGATGAACCGGGAGATCACCAGTGGCGAGGTCGTGGTGCTGCCGCTGCTCTACGAGCCATGCGATCTGCCGGAGTTTCTGAAGGGCAAGATGTACGCGGATTTCTCGAAACCCGATGAGTATGAAGCGATGCTGGCTAAGCTCTTGCGTCGACTGCGTATCACCTGATGAGCGAGGCACAGTCAGGCCCGAGTGAGGCAATGTTGCAGGCGATGGCAGAGTTATGGCGGCTGGCCCCGCCGGGACCTGACAATCTCCTCGCTGCGCCGGCTTTCGACCGGCTGCGCGAAGCCTGCCGTGACGGCTATCCCAATGCCGGTAAGAAGGGGCCGACCTTTGCACTCTCGACAGCGCTGCGCTCGCTCGGTCTGCCATGCGAGCTTCGCGCGGATGCGGCTCATCTCGCATCACCTGTCGAGACGGCGGCGATAGGACTCGACACTGCGCTTCGCGCGACCCACGCACGTCGCCTCCATCTCGCGCCGCTCGATCTGGCAGAGGAGATTCCGCCCCTTGCGTTCGGGCCGGCGCGGGTTGCCCGGTTCAAGGCGGACGAGCTTCGCGCGCTCGTCGACACGACGCGGCTGAAGCGCATGTTTCAGGGCGCGGGTTTCGACGCCGATCGGTTTTCGGAATTCCATTGGCTGGTGGTCGAGGAAGACGTGGTGCTCGATAAAGAGCCGGAAGCGCGCGCCGTCCCCGTGCTGTTCATGGATATGCGGGAGGATTTCGGACGGATCGAGCCGCACAAGGGGCGGTTTCCGAGCGCGCTTGAGGGCTCGCTGTTCTTCTTTCTGCTGGCGCCTTGGGAAAGCTGGTCGACCATGCCGGAGGTCGATTGGCGCGGTTTCCGCGTCCCGTGGGTCTATACCGTGGACAGCGATATCTTTGTGCGACCGAGTTCGCCGCCATCGGCCGATACGCTCAACTGGGAAGACCGCGTCTATGACGACGGCTACGGCGGAACGGTCGAGGTGGAGCGTCCCCTGGAATTACGCTTGTCCGATGAGGCCAAGACAGAGGTAACCGTCTGGGATCAGCATCGATGGGCGATGGTAGAGCAGGCGAAGCGGACCGTCCTGTTCGAAACGCCGATCGCCCATTTCCTCGTGCGCGCATTTCTGGCCGAGGGTGTGGATGAGTTTCTGGCGCATATCACCACGATTGAGGCGGCTCTGGGCCTGCAATCCGATTATCAGAAGAATCTGCGTATCTCTTCGGATCGCCACAAGGGCATGCGCGCGACCAACCGGATGCGCGGGCGCGTGGCCGGACTGTTGGGAGAGCGACGGTATGCCGACCAGTATGAGACACTGTTCAACGTCAGAAGCGCTTTCCTGCATGGTCGCGCGATGAACGCGATCTCCACCGGCGAGCGGGTCTTAGCGCGCTCACTGGCCCGTCAGGTCGTCGAAGCGCTCATCCTGGCGACTCAGACCGGGACGATCTCCTCGCGAGAGGACTTCCTCGATGATCTGCTCGATAAGGGCGCTCCCATGATCCGGGCAACCGGAGGGGCGCCAAGCTAGTCGTTGTCGCCAAACCGGTCATGGAAAGCGGCAGGATATCCGAATTCACCGGCCCAGCCTTACCCATACGCTTGGGCGGATCGAAGGGTGTGGTGCGAGAGGCGGAGGGCGCTTCGATCCCGTCTAAATTCGTCTTCCCTCTGAGCAAAGAGGATGATACAAAACCTCGGAGAATAGACATTATGCTCCGAGCTTACGTATCGTGCCCGAAACCGCATCCCAGCGCCACATTGCTCACTCCGTGCTGAAAGCGCGCGGGATTGCGCGTCTTGCCGAGCTGCGGGCCGCGGGAGTAACTGCGGCAACTATGAGCCGCATGGAGCGGGATGGCGAGGTGCTCCGACTTGCGCGGGGGCTTTATCAACTCCCTGATGCGCTGCTCGACGCTCACCATAGTCTGGCCGAGGCAGCGAAACGGGTGCCCAAGGGTGTGGTCTGCCTCGTCTCGGCCCTCGCGTTCCATCAACTTACCGATCAGCTCCCAAGGCAGGTGTGGATCGCCATTGGCCAAAAGGATTGGGCCCCCAAGGGTGATGGGGTGCCAGTTCGGCTCGTGCGCTTCACAGATCGCCTCCTTACGGAAGGCGTCGAAGCCCACACCGTCGAAGGGGTACCCGTAAAGGTTTTTGGGGTCGCCAAGACGATCGCCGACTGCTTCCGGTATCGCAACAAGATCGGCCTGTCGGTGGCGATTGAGGGCCTCCAGGAGGCGTTGCGTCAACGCAAGACAACCCCCGGCGAAATCGTCAAGCAAGCCGAGCGCGGAGCGATCGCGACGGTCATTCGGCCCTATCTCGAGGCGCTGACCGCCAATGGCTAAGGAGCTCAAGAATATCGGCGCTTCGGTGCGCGCCCGCCTCCTGCAGGTCGCCAAGGCGAGCGGTCAGAGCTTTGATCTTGTCCTAACGCGCTTTGCGCTCGAACGACTCCTCTTCCGGCTCAGCCAATCACCGCATGCGGACCGCTTCGTTCTAAAAGGCGCGATGCTGATGATGAGTTGGTTTGAGGATCCATATCGCGGCACGCGTGACCTCGATCTGTTGGGGTTTGGCGATCCTGAACCCGAGGCGATGCTCGCGACATTTCGGGACATCCTGGCCCTCAACGACGATGATGGTGTGGAATTTGACGTCGAAGCTCTTCGCGTCGACCGCATTCGCGAAGAGCTCGAGTATGGCGGGCTGAGGCTGCGGACAACCGCCTCGATCGGCG
>NZ_ALVC01000095.1:0-23819 GCF_000293195.2 Sphingomonas sp. LH128 | reverse complement strand
CCAGCCGCTCCGCCTGATCGGGCGCGTGCGGGGTGAGGAAGCGGATGCCCCATGTCTCGCCGAACAGGCCCGACAGGCTGGGCACGGTGAAGCCGAAGGGCGACGAGGTGCAGACCTTCACCCGCCCATCGGCCATCATCATTTCCTGCTCCATCGTCTGCTCGAAGCGGTCGCCGACCTTGCCGATCATGTCGGTGCCGTTGCGCGCATCGTGCAGCGCCAGCGCGGTGCGGCCGACAAGGTTGCACATCGAATAGATCCAGCGCGGCTCGCACGGGAACCAGCCGATGTCGTAGCGGCGGAAGTTCTTCACCACTTCGTCCATCAGCGTTTCGTGGCTGTAGGTGAACGCGGTCTTCTCGTCCCAGCGGAAGGTCAGCGCATCCTTGCCCGCGAAGGGCGAGGTGCCGCTGGCCGTTTCGAACAGGCCGAGCGAGACACCCATGAAGCCAGACAGCATGATGTTGTCGGTGGCGACCGGGTTCTTCTCCAGCTTCAGGTTGCCCCACAGGCTTTCCCAGAACCAGTAGTTCCACGTCTTGCGGTCCACATGCTTGCGGATCAGATTTTCCTGCGCGGTGTTCAGGTAGCCGTGGAACGCGGGCAACTGCGTGTACTGCCCGAAGGCGAGGTTCCACGACATCGTGCAGATCTGGTAGCGCAGCGCGCCGTCCTGCCAGGTGTCGCCGGTCGAGAACCCGGTCCAGCTGTCCATCGGCTGCAGCGCGAGGTCGAGCATGCGGCGGTACTCGCCGATCTGGCCATCGGGCATCTCCGGCCCGGCCTCCACCGGGGTTTCGCGCAGGATCGGCTCGGCCTTTGCGAGAACCCGGTTGAGTTCCTCGCCCCGCGCCTGCTGGCGAGCGAAGTGCGTGCGGCGTCTCAGCGCCATGACGCAGAACGCCGCCAGCACGCCAACGGGGAGCGCATATTCGACGAAGGCGACGCCGCCCCGCCCCTCGATCCACGCGGCGGAGAGCAGCGCGGTGCCGATCAGCACGCCGGGCGGCGCGATGATCGGGCCGCGCGCCCACCAGATGAACAGGATCACCGCGAAGGCCGCGATCGAGGCCAGCGCGCCCAGCACGCCGACCACCCCGCCCGCATAGAGGAACCCGCCGCCGGGGAAGATCAGCCCCAGCCCGAAGGCCTTCCACTGCGCGCTCATGCGCAGCACCACTGGCATCACCGCCAGCGCGAAGACCACCGCAAGGCCAAGATAGAAGCGCCGCAGCCGCCGCGCCGTCAACGGGCCGTGCGCGCGGTCACGCGGCGGGATCAGCGGGATCCGCGCCACGATGGGCGTCGTGCTGGCGACATGCGGCTGCTCGTAGGGCTGCGTGGCCATCGGTGCTCTCCATTGCGGCGTCTCGTTCGATCCGGTTGCCGGATTTGCGACGAATCGCCTGTCGTTATCGTAATACGATCTTGCCTATCCAAAAAGACCCCGCGGCCCTGAAGCAAGGGCCGCGGGGCAACGGAGAGGTCAGTAGCGCCAGCCGAGCTGGATGCCGTAAGTGCGCGGCATGCCGGTGAAGCGCGAGATCGAGGCGAGGTTGTCCTGGATGTTGGTCCAGTAGAACGTGTTGGTCACGTTGCGCACCCAGGCACCGATGCGGATCTTGTCGTCGTGCAGCTTCACACCCGCCCGCAGGTCGAGCAGCGCGTATTCCTTGATCTGGAAGCGGCTGTCGCGATCGACGTACTGCGTGTTGCTGTTCGCCAGCGCGCTGCTGGTCTGGCTGTTGTAAGTGACCGAAGCTCCGATATAGGCGTTGGCGCTGCCCACCGCCCAGTCGTACTGCGCATCGCCGATCGCGGTGATCGCCGGGGCATAAGGGAACTTCTGACCCGCAAAATCGTGCAGTTCGCCCAGCGCGTCGTAGCCGGTGAACTCGGTGATCTTGGTGTCGATGTAGGTCATGCCGGCGGAGATGCGCAGGCCGTCGGTGGGGCGCACGTCGATCTGCGTCTCGAAGCCGTAGACGCGGCTCTTGGGGATCTGCACCAGCCCGTCGAGGGTGCCGAACACCGGATCGGGCTTGCGGCCGCGCAGCTGCTTGTCCTTGTAGTCATAGTAGAACGCAGCGGCGGAAATTTCGACCAAACCGTTGCCGAACGGGGCCTTCACGCCCGCTTCATAGGCGGTGACGGACTCCTGCTTGACCGGGGTATAACCGCTGTAGCTGGCGACCGAGGCGGTCGGGAAGCTGCCCGACTTGTAGCCCCGGCTGACACGGGCATAGAGCAGCATGTCGCTGTCGGTCTTGTAGTTGACCCCGGCGTTCCACGAGATGTTGTCCTCGTTGAGCTGGTCGAAGTCGGCGGGATCGAAGATGACCGGGAACGTCGGCGTGAAGGTCAGGCAGCCGCCGGGCTGGACATTGGTGCCGAAGATCGCATTCCACCACGTCGCCGTGCCGCCACCGAAGTCGTTGGTGCAGCCCTCGAAGCTGCGCTTGGTGTTGGTGTAGCGCGCGCCGCCGATCAGGGTGAGCTGCGGGGACAGTTCGAACTCCACGTTACCGAAGGCGGCGTAGGACTTCACGTTCTGGCGTGAGTAGTTGAACGTCAGCTCACCATGCGGCGCGCCGGGGATCATGTAGAGCGGGTTGGCCGATGGGCCTTCGCTGAAGTTGTAGAACAGGCGATCGAACGTGCGCGAACGGTTGTAATTGCCGCCGACGATGACGTTGAGCGCACCATACTTGCCGGACAGGCGCAGTTCCTGCGCGAAGTCCTTGATGAAGCCGGTGGTGTTGGTGTCCACCGAGAACATCGTGGCGCCGTCGAAGTCCTGCACCGAATCCGTCTTGTAATCGGAATAGGCGGTCACCGAAGTCAGCGTCAGGTTCTCGTTCAGGTCGAGGTCGGCGCGGGCGCTGAGTTGCCAGAAGCGGTCGTCGCGCTTGGGACGGCGGCCGAAGATGCCGTAGCCCCAGTCGGCCGCGCGGGCCTTGTCCGGCGCGCGCGGATAGTCGCGGAATGCCGCGGCCTGCGGGCTGCCGCAAGTGCCTGCGGTGGATTCCGCGCAGGTATCCTCGACCAGTTGCGCGGCCTGGGTATCGCCCTTGTCGATCCAGCCATTGGCATTGAGCAGCAGGCGGAAGTTGCTGGTCGGCTCGATCGCCAACTGGAAGCGGCCCTGCAGCTGGCGCTTGCGGCCGAGGCTGTCGTCGCGGGTGTAGCTGTACTGCCAGTCGTCGCTGTGGACGCCGCGCACCGCGAGGCGCGCCTTGACGCCGTCGGTGATCGGGCCGCTGATGAAGGCGGTGGTGTCGATCTCGTTGAAGCGGCCGTAGCTGAGATCAAGACCGGCATCGAACACTTCGGTCGGCTTGTTGACCACGTAGTTGATGGCGCCGCCGGTGGTGTTCTGGCCGAACAGCGTGCCCTGCGGACCTTTCAGCACCTCGACGCGCTGGATGTCGAACGCCGCGCCGCGCGTGGTGGCGCTGAACGGCAGCGCTACTTCGTCGGTATAGACCGCGACGGTCGGCGAAGCGGACAGCGTCGTCTCGTAGAAGCCGATGCCGCGCAGGGTATAGACCGGGGTGTTGAACGGCGAGGGCTGGACCGTCAGGCCCGGCACGATTTTGCCGAGGTCGGTGGGCGAGCTGATCCCGCGCTCCATCAGCGCCTCGCCCGACTGCGCGGTGATGGAAAGCCCGACGTCGTTGATCGACTGCTCGCGCTTGTTCGCGGTCACGATGATCTCGTTCGCCGATGCGCTCGGGGCATTCGGGGTGCTTGCAGTGCTGGCCGCATCCTGCGCCCATGCCGCATCCGCGCTGGCCAGGACCGTGAGCGATACTGCCCCCAGCAACATCCGCCCAACTGCGATTCGCCCAACTGTAATTGGATTGCCTGTCGCCATTTCAGTTTCCTCCCTCCTTGGAGCCACGAGGCGCGGGAATTTGCTTCCCTGCCGTCCGTCGTGGATTGGAGGTATTGCCGCCCTCACACCATCTGTCAATATCGTTCGACGATTTCGTGATATGAGACCGATCGATCATTTTGTATTGATGATGGACGAAACGCTTGTAGAGCAGTACGGATTGGAAGTCCGGGAGAGACCCGGCGGCACGAGTGAGCAGGACAATGGCTACGCGGTTGAAGGACATGGCAGACGAAACCACCCTCGATGCGGAGGCCATCAAGGTCGACGCCGGAAGCGCGGCCGACAAAGTCTCCGAAGCCATAATCCGGGGCATCCGCGCGGGCGTGTTCGTGCCTGGCCAGCACCTCGTCGAACCTGACCTGACGCAGCGGCTGGGGATCAGCCGGGGCTCGCTGCGCGAAGCGCTCAAGCATCTTGCGGCGGACGGCATCGTCACGCTCAACCGCTATCGCGGCGCCTACATCGCCACGCTGGACCGCAAGGCGGTGCTCGATCTGCTGCAGACGCTGGAGCCGCTCGCCTGCCTCGCCGCGCGACTCGCGGCCGAGCATTGCGACACCGACGAGAAGCGCCGCCAGATCGTCGAGGCCGCCAACGCCATCGACGAGGCCAACCGAAACCACAACCGCGCGCTTTATCTGGAGCAGCGCCGCCAGTTCTATTCGGTGCTCGTCGCGATCGGCGGCAACGGAGAGCTTGAGCGCGCGATGCCGCTCACCCGCACCGACCTGTTCCGCGCCCAGATCGAATCGATCCAGTCGGAAAAGCAGCGCGTGCGCCATGCCTCGGGCTACAGCAAAATCGCCAAGGCCGTCGCGGAGAACGCCGTCGGCGCCGCCGACCGCGCCGTCCAGCGCCACTTCGCCGGCACGCGCAGCACGATCGAGGAACTGCCCGCAGCGGCCTTCGCCAGCTTCGCGTCCTGAGCAGCTAACACACCGAAACCCCGTAGTCCCGGACCTGATCCGGGACCGCTGGCGGTGACCAACCCACCTGACGCCGAGGCGCCCGGCGCGATGGCGCTCGCCCGAAGACAGCTACCGGTCCCGGATCAAGTCAGGGACAGCGAAAAGCAGGCACGATTTTCTATAGACTAAATCGTCGGACGATTTAAACAGATCAGCGGGACAGGAACAGAAAGGCGAAGCGCGATGATTCGCATTCTCGCGGTCTATCCGAACGACGCTGGCAGCCGTTTCGACGGCGACTATTACCGGCACCGCCACGCGCCTTTCGCGCACCGTCTGCTGGCGCCGTTCGGGCTGGACAGCGTGCGCACGGTGCTGGGCGAAGCCGCGCTCGACGGCACCTCTCCGGCTTACTGGGCCATCTCGGAAATGCTGTTCGCCACGCGCGCCGCCTTCGACGAGGCCATGGCGCAATGCGGCGCGGGGCTGTTCGCCGACCTTCCCAACTACACCACCGTCACCCCCGTCCTGCAGGTCGGCACGCTGGCGGAAGAAGACATCAAAGAGGGAGCCTGAAATGAATTCGACACTGCTGAACACGCCGGTGCGCTACGTGCGCAATGCGATGGAAGACATCGGCATGATCACGGCGCTCGACGAGCATCTCAACCACCAGATCGTCGATACGTTCGCCTCCGTCAGCACCTCCGAACAGAGCTGGACCGAGAAGATCTGGACCGCGATCGTGCGCAAGGACGGCACCATGGGCGTCGATTTCGGGCTCGGCCGCTACCACAATCGCGGCGTTCTCGACGGCTGGGCCGCGATCTCGCGCGGGAGCGAGCAGTGGACCGTGCGCGCCAACCGCGAACTGCGCGACGACCCGCTCGTCACCGAAGCCGGGCCGCTGAGCTACGAAGTCATCGAGCCGCTGCGCCAGGTCCGCTTCGCCTGCGCCGCCAACGACCAGCAGCCGATCGCCTACGACATCACCTTCACCTCGGAAATGCCCCCGTTCTTCGAGGACCGCCACAAGCAGCGCGAGAAGGACGGTTTCCGCATCGGCTCGGACGTGATCCGCTATCACCAGATCGGCACCCCCTCCGGCTGGATCGAGGTCGAGGGCGAGCGCATCGAGATCAACCCCGAGGAATGGACCCAGTACCGCGACCACTCCTGGGGCACCCGCCTCGACGTGGGCGCGCACAATGCCGACGTGCGCCCCACCTCCGACTTCGGCGACGTGAAGTTCGGCCAGGGCGAGTTCGTGCTGATCTGGAGCCCGTTCATGCTCGTCTCGCCCAGCGGCGAGAAAGTCGCCTATCACATGTACTTCCAGTCGAAGCAGGGACGGATCTTCTACTCCTCCGGCTACCGCAACAATCCGGACGGCACGCAGGAGAAGATCGCCCGCGTGCGCCCCGAACTGCGCTTCGACGACCGCACCCGGCGCCTGCTCGGCGGCCGCCTCCACTTCGACATGCTGCAGGGCGGATCGCACACCATCGAGGTGGAAGTGGTCGGCACATCGGGCGTCCATCTCGGCCCGGGCCTCTACCTCGGCTTCGACGGGCGCAAGCACGGTTCGTGGCACGGCCCGCTGACGGTCGAGGGCGAGAAGTTCGACGACACGCTCGACCGCAAGACGCTGGAGCGCATCCGCCAGTTGCGCGACTGCCCGATCAAGGTGACCGAGGGCGACTGGACCGGCTACGGAATCATGGAAACCATCATCCACGGCGCGCATCCCGAGCTTGGGCTGACCGCCGAAAACTCGCTGGTCTGAGCCGCCATGGCGCGCGACACCGACAAGCTGGCAGCCGGGCTTCGCGCCTGGCTGCCGCGCGGCAACCGGGTGACGGGGGTGAAGACCCTCTCAGCCGGCCACTCCAACGAGACTTATCTGGTCGAGGGGATCGACGAGATCCTGCGCATGCCCCCGTCCGAGGAGGGCCTGCTGCCGCCTTACGACATGGTGCGCCAGCACGCGGTGCTCAGCGCCGTATCGAAGGCCGCTCCGGGGGTGCCGCTGCCCCCGGTGCTGGAACTGTGCGACGATCCGCAGGTGCTGGGCGACCCGTTCTTCCTGATGGGCCGCATCGAAGGCGAGGCGTTCGAATATGCCGTGCCCGACTGGCTCACCGCCGACCCGGTCGAGAGCGCCGAAAGCGTCTGCCGCCAGTGGTTCGACGCGATCCTGGCGCTGCACCGGATGCCGGTATCGGCGATGCCGCCGGGTGGCCGCACCGTGCCGGAGGAAGCGCAGCACTGGCTGGACGTGGCGCGCGGGGCCGATTCCACGCCCGGTCTGGTCGCGGTGCTGGAGGATCTGGTGGCCCGCCCGCCGCGCACCTCCGGCACGCCCACGCCGGTCCACGGCGACCCCAAGCACGGCAACTGCATGTGGCACCGGGGGCGCATCACCGGGCTGCTCGACTGGGAGATGGCGCAAGTCTCAGAACCGCTGCTGGACCTTGGCTACGTGCTGATGTTCCACGATCAGGGCGAGGCGTCGCTGGCCAACGCCGGGTTCGAGCTGCCCGGCTGGTGGTCCGCCGGGCGCATGGTCGAGGAATGGGAGAAAGGCACCGGCCGCACCGCCGTCGACGTCGATCGTTATGCGGTGCTGGGTCAGGCCAAGGTGGCGGCGATCATCTCGGTCGGCGCGTTCCTGTTCGAGACGGGCCGCATCGCCGACCCGCGCTTCAAGGCCTTCGCGGCGCTGATCCCGTCCTACGTGGCGCTGCTGGAGAAACGGGCGATGGTTGCGGGCTGAGCCTTTTGATCAGACCTCAGCCCACTGCCGCAGCAGGTTGTGGTATACGCCGGTTAGTTGCACCAGCGCATCGGCATTGCCGCCGGTCTGGGTCAGGCGCTGGATCGCCACGTCCATGTCCAGCAGCATCTCGCGGCGCGCATCCTCGCGGACGACGCTCTGCACCCAGAAGAACGACGCCAGCCGCACCCCGCGCGTCACCGGCTCGACGCGGTGGATGCTGGTGCCGGGATAAAGCAGCAGCGAACCGGCGGGCAGCTTCACCGCATGGGTGCCGAACGCCCCGCGCACCACGAGTTCGCCGCCATCGTAGCTGTCGGGATCGGCGAGGAAGAGCGTCGCGGACACATCGGTGCGGACCCGCTCGCGCGTTCCGTTGATCGGGCGGATAGCGTTGTCGACGTGATACCCGAAATCGTGGCCCGGCGCATAGCGGTTGAACAGTGGCGGATAAATCCGCTGCGGCAGCGCCGCCGACATGAAGACGGCGTTGCCCGCCAGCGCCTCGAGAATCCGCTGGCCGAAACGTTCGGCCAGCGGGTGGGTCTCGGATAGCTGCTCGTTGCGCTTGGCCTTGGCCGACTGGGCACCGGCGGTCACCTTGCCGTCGAGCCAGTCGGCCTGTTCCAGCGCGCGGCGCATGGTGCCGACTTCGTCCGGGGTCAGGACGTCTGGGATTTCAAGCAGCATCATGCACTCCGGCAGCAGGTATGATCAGAACGCGAAGTCCACGCTGCCCGTCACCGTGCGGCCGGCGCCGGGGATGCCGTAGAGCTGGAAGCCATCCAGCGAGGCACCGATGCGCGACCAGTAGAACCGGTTGGTCAGGTTCTGCACGTTGAGGTTGGCGGTGACGTTGTCGCTGACATGCCAGCGAACGGCCGCATTCTGGACGATGTAGGAAGGCGCACGTTCCTCGTCGAGCGTGTAGATCGCATAGACGCCCGAAGGACCCATCGCATAGCTGGCGCTGTTGTTGAGGCCGCCGACGTACTTGTTGTTGGAATAGCGCCGATGGCCGACGTACTGCGCGCCGTAGCTCAGTTCGACTGCTGAGCCCAGCTTGTAGGACGTCCACAGGCTGCCGCTCCAGTCTGGCACGTTGGCAGCTTCCACGCCCTTGTTCACGCCCTTGGTGATCTCGCTCTTGAGGCGCGAGAAACTGGCGATGATAGACCAGCGCGGCGTGATCTCGCCGTGCGCTTCCAGCTCGAAGCCGTCCACCCGCTTGGAAGGCAGCGCGCGCACGGGAGAAGTATCGTCGGCGTTGTATTCCCACGAATCCGACAGTTCAGTGCGGAACACCGCGCCGGTGAGGGACAAGGCGCCGCCCATCAGGTCCCACTTGCTGCCGGCTTCCCAGGTCCGCGACTTGGCGGGCTTGAGCGCAGAAGTGGCCGCCGCGCCGTAGATGGTGTTGTTAGTGGTCAGGCCCACCGCCGAAGGCTGCGCCGCCTGGCTGTAGGACAAGTAGATCGCGCCCGCCTCGACCGGCTTGTAGACGAGGCCGAGGCGGCCGCCGATCGCGGTGTCACTGCGACTGGCGGTGACCGATTGCGCCTTGAAACGGTCGGCCCGGATCGCGGCCTGGACTTCCCAGCGATCGGCCAGGGTGATCGTGTCGTTGATGTAGATTCCCGCGCTTTCCACCTTGGCGCGCGCGTTGCCCGCGCCCTTTGTCACCGTGGTGGTGGCGAAGACCGTCTGCGGGTTGGCGAGGTCGAAGAACATGTCGCCTGCCGGTGCGAGCATGGTGCGCTCGTGGTCGCCGTAGTATTCGCGGAACAGTTCGATACCCGCCGTCAGGTCATGCTTGATGCCGCCGGTGTGGAAATGGGTCTTGATGTCGGTCTGGCTGTCGTAGATCTCGTAGCGCTTGGACGTACCGAAATCGTTGCCGCGCAGGTAGCCGTAAGCGCCGGTGTCGAGCGTGGTGTAATCGGTGTAGGAACTGACGCCCGCAACCGAAGTCAGCCCGCCGAGCCCCGCATAACCCAGCGTCGCGCATCGGGTGCCGGTGCAGGTCTTGTTGCCGTTGGCATCAGCCGCGGTGAAGCGGGCGGGCGAATAGACGCCCCAGTTGTCCGAGCGTTCGTAGCGCGCCTGGGTGCGGATCGTGGTCGCATCGGAGAAATCGTGCTCGAGCTTGCCGGTCAGGCTGTCGACCTGGGTATGCTGCGCGTAGGAATTCGACGCGCCGTACCAGGCATCCTTGGGCACGCCCGGCATCCGCTGGCCGCCGGTGCCGCGCTGGATCGGCAGACCGCCATCGGGGGTATTGTCGTCACGCTGGTGTAGGCCGTCGAGGTACAGGCGAGTGGACGTGCCGAGGCCAGTCGCCAGCGACACGGCGGCGCCGTAGCGCTCGTAGTCCACCTCGTTGCGACGCGCGACCTGGTTGTAATGCGACATGAGGTTGACGCGCACCGCCGTCGTATCGGTCAGCTTCTGGTTCACGTCCACCGTGGCGCGGCGATAGTTCTGGCTGCCGAGGCCGAACGATCCGCGATAGAAATCCTCCGCCTGTGCTTCCTTGCTCACCAGGTTGACGCTGCCGCCGACCGCCGAGACGCCGGATTCGACCGAGCCAGTGCCCTTGAAGACTTCGGCCTGCTGCATGTTGAAGATGTCGGTACGGCTCGACATGCCCCCGTCGCGCACGCCGTCCACCGTCACGCTCTGCTCGGAGGAGAAGCCCCGGATCGTGAAGAAGTCGCCCCAGCCCAGATTGCCCTCGCCCGAGGTAAAGGTGATGCCGGCGACGTTCTTGAGCACGTCCTGCAGGCTGAGCGCGTTCTGCTCCTTCATGGTCTCGCCGGTGATGACGCTCACGCTCTGCGGCGTATCGCGCAGCGGCTGCGTCATCTTGGGAGACTGCACCTTGTCCGGCTTGCGCCCGTTGACGATCATCGGCGCTTCCACCCGCACCGAGCCCAGCGAAACCGGCTCTTCCGCAGTCTGCGCCTCGGCCGGAACACTCAACATGCCGAGCATGCCCAGCGATGCGATGTGCGTGGTGGAAATCCGGCGGACGGTGCCGGACGAAACTTTCTTCATGGCTCACCCCTGATATAATGCGATGCATTCGCAATCGACAGCGCCCCTATCAGGTGGCAACAGCAGGTATACTGGGGAACGGGTATATTTTTGTATTATTTCATAATTTTATGTCATGGAATGTAATCAATGAAGGCCTATTTCATTTCGTTACATAATTGCAGGACGTGGATATCGGCGAGCGCCGGCCCGGTGGATCGGGCAGACAGCCGATGAGCGACAGAATCCTCGTAGTCGATGACGATCCCGGCATTCGCGAGTTGCTGTGCGAGTATCTCAACGGCGCGGGCATGGTGGCCCATGCGGCGCAGGACGGTGCAGCGATGTGGCATTGGCTTGAGCACAACCGCGCCGACCTGATCGTCCTCGACCTGATGATGCCGGGCGTGGACGGGCTGGCCCTATGCAGGATGATCGGCGACCGCGCCCGCGTGCCCGTCATCATGCTGACCGCGCGCGGCGCGCTGATCGACCGGATCATCGGGCTGGAGATGGGCGCGGACGATTACATGCCCAAGCCCTTCGACCCGCGCGAACTGCTGGCGCGTATCAAGGTCGTGCTGCGCCGCACCCGCCAGTTCCCGCCGGACAACCAGGTGGACGAAGTCGGGCTGCTGCAGTTCGCCGGATGGCGGCTCGATACCCGGCGCAACCGGCTGACCGCACCCGACGGCGATGCCGTGCAGCTGGGTGGATCGGATTACCTGATGCTTCGCCTGCTGCTCAGCCACCCACATCGAACCCTGAGCCGCGATTATCTGGCGGCGCAGGTCTACGGCAAGGAGCGCGATCCGCTGGACCGCTCGGTCGACGTGTGCATCAGCCGCCTGCGCCAGATGCTGGGAGAGGACGTGCGCAGCCCCCGCATCATCCGGACCGTGCGCAACGGCGGTTATGCACTGGCGGTCGATGTGGTCGTCGAGGGGTGATGCGCTGGGCTCCATGGCGCTGGCCGCACTCGCTGTCGGGCCGCATGGCCTGCATCCTGATCGCCGGACTGCTGGCGGCGCAGGCGCTGACCAGCACGATCTGGTTCGATCGGCGGCACAGCGAACTGATCGACCTACCCTTGCGGGTCCTCGGCGTACAAGTGGCGGATACGATGAAGCTGCTCGAGGCGCAGCCCGAGGCGGAGCGCGTGAGGACGGCCGCGCGCATCGCCGGTCCCGCTTTCCAGCCCACGGTGCTGACCGCGCCGCCCGCCGACTTGCCCCCGCCGCACCAGCGTTCCCAGACCGAACGCCTGATCCAAAACGTCGCGCAGGCCCGTTACGGTCGTCCCCTCTACGTCTGGGTGCAGGAAATGGAACTGCTCGGCGATAAGGGGCAGACCGCGGGGACATGGTCGATGCTCGATGCGCGGGCGCCATCGGTGCGCTACAGCATAGTCGTTCACGTCCCCGGCAGGCCGGTGTGGCTGCAAGTACGCGGCGTCGAAGGAGAGAACGGCGCCGACACGCATCGCCTCGACACGATCGCGGACTATTTCCTGCGCATCTACCTGGTGCGTATCCTGATCGTCGTACTGATCGCGCTGTTCGCGGTGCGCATCGCGATGCAGCCCCTCGCCCGCATGACGCTCGCCGTCGAAGCTCTGGGCAAGAACATCAACAGCCCGCCGCTCGACACCCAGGGACCGGTCGAGGTGCGCCGCGCGGCAGAAGCGTTCAACCGGATGCAGTCCCGGCTCGTGGAGATGCTGGCGGAACGCTCGCGCTTTCTGGCGGCGGTGTCCCATGACCTGCGCTCGCCGATAACGCGCCTGCGCCTGCGCACGGAGATGCTGGCAGACGAATCTCAACGCGAGAAATTCCGCTCCGAACTGGCAGACATGGAAGCCATGATCGACGACACGCTGACGTTCATGCAAAGCGGTGAACCCGAAGGGATCAGATCGACGGTCGATGTGAACAGCCTCTTGATGGTTCTGGTCCAGAACATGCGGGAGACCGGCGCCACCGTCACCGTTACCGGCAAGGCGGCCGCGCCGCTGTCCTGCTTCCGGTTGAGCCTTCAGCGCTGCATCCAGAACATAGTCGAGAATGCGGTACGTTACGGCGGGCGGGCCGATATCGCGATTTCGGATTCCGACAAGGCCCTGGAGATCATCGTGACCGACGATGGGCCTGGCATCCCGGAAGCCGAAATTGCCCAGGTGTTCGAACCATTCTATCGGCTCGAACACTCCCGCAGTTCGGTCACCGGAGGCTTCGGGCTGGGCCTGAGCATCGCCAACGCCATCGCTGCTGCGCACGGCGGCTTCGTGCAGATTACCAACCGGAACGAGGGCGGCATCAAGGCACGCATCTTTATCCCGCGATAGCGTCGTGCACGATCGCCAGGGTATCGCGCAACTGGGCGACCTTGACCTGACCCGGCGCCGAGGGATCACCAAGCGCCCCGAAGCTGAGCGCGGAACCAAAGGCTTCGCCCGCCAGACGGGACACCGCGCCGATGCCGCCCATCGCCATCGTCACCAGCGGACGGTCGCCATGATCGCGGCGCATGATCCAGGTCGCTTCCAGCAGGCGAAGCAGGTCGCCGGTATCGTGCGGCATCACTGCGAGCTTGCAGATATCCGCGCCCAGCGCCTGCTGTTGGCGCAGGAGCCCGACCATCAACTCCACCGAGGGGGTCACCGCGAAATCGTGGTGGGAGAGGATCACTTTTCGCCCCGCCGCCTGCACGCTCGTCCTGAGCGCGGCGACGGCCGGATCGGATAGCAGCGCCGCTTCGATATCGAACAGATCGCCCGCGCCGGTCTGCAGGATCGCCTGATAGACCGCCGCGTATTGCGCGGGCGCGATGGCCTTCTGGCCGCCTTCCGCCTTGGTCCGGAACGTCACTACCAGCGGCTTGCCCTTGATAGCGTCGGCCACGGGTCGCATGGTCGCGGCGACCACCTGCGGGTCGAGCGCCCGATCCAGGAAGTCGATACGGTATTCGACGACATCGACTTCGCCCATGCTGCCCAGCAGGCGCGCGCGGGAGAGCACCGCATCCGGCGTCATCTCGATCAGCGACACGATCGTCTTCGTCCGCCCCGCGCCGATCTCGACATCGCGAATCACGATGGGACGGGTGCGAACCGGCACCTTCGTCCCGGAAGTGGAGGCGGGCGTGGCGGCCACAGCACTGGCACCGATAGTCGGCAGGATACCCGCCACGGCCCCGAGGGCGAGAGCCTGTCGGCGCTGCATCAAAGGCATATTCATTCTCCGCGAGTGTTTCGGCCCGATCTTGTGGTCGGGATAGCTGTGTACTAAATGGTACACGTTCATAATGGAAGTCTCCCGGCCATCGTTTTTTTGTGTGGCCGGGCAGGCCGCGAGGAGTGCTTTGCCCATGAACCTGACCTGCCCCGGCGCGCGGCAAGATCGCTTGTCGCCTCGTCCTGCGATCGGCTAGGCTGGCGCATGTTGACGATCCGGCAGATCGAGATATTTCACGCCGTCATGATCACCAAGACGGTGAGCGGCGCGGCGCGCATGCTGGGCACGTCGCAGCCCGGCCTCAGCCGCATGATCGGGCACATGGAAGACAAGCTGCGCTTTCGCCTGTTCGACCGCACGCGCGGCCGCCTTCTGCCGACGCCCGAGGCGCAGGCTCTGTTTCAGGAAGTGGAACACGTTTTCAAGGGCTTCAGCGATCTCGAATACGTGGTGCAGCGACTGGCCAAGGGCGTCGATCGCACGTTCCGGGTCGGCGCATCGCCGTCGCTGGGCCATTCGGTGGTGCCCCAGATGCTCTCGCGGCTGACCGGGAATTATCCCGAAGTCACCATCCAGTTCGATATCCTTTCGGTGGAGCAGGCGGTGGACTGGCTGGCCCTGCAGCGCGGCGACTATGCACTGACGGTGTTTCCGATCGATCATCCCAACGTGCTGTCGAGCCGGATCGGCACCGGCCGCATGGTCTGCGCGGTGCCCGCCGGGCACCACCTCGCGGACCGCCCCCGCATCACCCTCGCCGATATCCAGGGAGAGCGAATCCAGTCCTTCCGCAAGGAAACGCCGCACGGGCAGATCATCGCCCGCATGTACGAGGAAGCGGGCGAGGAACTGGACGTCGCGACTTACGTGCGCTTTGCGGAGACCGCGGTGGCCTTCGTCGCCAACGGCATGGGCGTCGCGCTGGTGGACAGCTTCACGGCGATGCAGGCCCATGCCGATTCCGTGCGCTTCCTGGAATTCGAGCAACCGGGCACCCTGCCCGTCTACGTCAGCCGCAACCTAGAAATCGCGCGAACGCTGGTAGGGGAGACGTTCGAGGAGATCGCGCGCAACATTCTCATAGCCCTTCCGCGATCGGCAGCGCATTCTCATCCATAACATAACGGCATGCCGAACATCATTGCGTGCACTGCGAGAATTGCGCCGTTGCCGTTACGACATGATCCGTTAAGGACCGCCAGGCCGATGCCGTTCGACAGCCGGACGTATTCCAAGACCGGGCGGGCACAGGCGCAAAGCAAGCGCCGCGAAGAGGATGGAGAAGGGCGTTACCATGGCCAGTTATTCCGCCGCAGGATCGGTGTCCGTGCGTCCCTACGTCACCGTGAACGGCCAGCCCGCCGACGCCAAGGTAACGCATGGGGAAGACAACTGGTCGGCCCGTCAGGTGCTGATCGTGGCGATCTGCTTCCTGCTGAATATGCTCGACGGGATGGACGTGCTGATCCTGTCCTACATCGCCCCGGCACTGTCGGCGGACTGGCGCATCAGCCCGGAAAACCTCGGCGTCGTCTTCAGTGCCAGCCTTGCGGGAATGGCCGCCGGCGGCCTGCTGGTCGCCCCGCTTGCCGACAGGTTCGGACGCCGCAAGCTGATCCTCGCCTCGCTGATCATGATGGCGACGGCGATGTTCGGCTCTGGCCTCGCGACATCGGTGACCGAACTGCTCATCACCCGCTTCATCGTCGGCATCGGCATCGGCACCGTCCTCGCCAGCATGGCGGCGCTGACCGCCGAGTATGCACCCGCGCGCCATCGCACCTTCGCGGTCGGCTTCCTGCAGGCAGGCTACCCGGTCGGCGCGACCCTGACGGGGTTCCTCGTCGCGCAGCACATCGAGGCGCACGGCTGGCAGGCGATGCTGCTGGGCGCGGCGACGCTGTGCCTGATCTCGATCCCGCTGGTCTTCGCCTTACTGCCCGAATCGGTGGACTTCCTGCTCACCCGCCAGCCCGCCAACGCGCTGCAGCGGGCCAATCGCCTGCTCGTCGCCATCGGCCGCGCCCCGCTCGAGCGCCTTCCCGAGCGAGCCGAGGCCCAGGCCGAGCGTGTCGGCCTGCGCGGCCTGCTCGGCGAGGGCCGCGCGGCCAGCACGATGCTGCTGTGGCTGGCGATCACCTTCAGCTTCATGACGCTCTACTTCGTCATCAGCTGGATTCCCAAGCTCGCCGTCGAGGCCGGCCTTCCGGCCAAGGATGCGATCTATGCCGGAGCGATCTACAACATCGGCGCCTTCATCGGCATCTCCTCGCTCAGCTATGTCGCCATGCGCGTCGATCTGCGCCGCCTGATCCTGGGCTACATGGTGCTGGCGGCAGGTGCGCTGGTGGTATTCGGTTCCGTCGCCATGCCGCTGGCGGCAACGCTTCTGACCGCCTTCCTCATCGGCGTCTTCGTGCAGGGCGGCTTCAATGGCTGCTATCCGCTGGCGACCAGCCTTTACCCCGCCGAAGCGCGCAGCACCGGGCTCGGCTGGGCGATGGGCGTGGGCCGCATCGGCGCGGTGATCGGCCCGATGCTGGGCGGCTTCCTGCTGGCCGAGAAGGTTTCGCTGCCCGTCATCTTCGCGATCTTCGCGGTGCCGGTGGTGCTCGCGGGCCTGTGCGTCTCACTGATCCGCATGCCAAAATAGCCGTCATTGCGAGCGCAGCGAAGCAATCCAGGGCGGTTCGAGCGGCCCTGGATTGCTTCGCTGCGCTCGCAATGACGAGCAACAATCTGATGTCATCGTACTCCAGGTTCGCCAACCGGAGACGAAAAAGCAAAACCCCGGAGCAGCCTGACGCTGCCCCGGGGTTTTGCTGTGTCAGTGCAGAAGGCTCACTCCGCCCCGACCGTCGCCCCGCGATAGCGGTTCTGCGCGGCCAGCCGCACCCCGGCATTCGCAGCGCCGTAACCGACATAGGCCGCCGCCCGTTCCACGAATTCGAAGAAGAACAGCTTGTCGAACGCGCGGCTGTAAAGCTGCCGATAGGAATTGCCCTCGAAATCCTCGTCGTAAAGCATATGCGCCTCCGCCATCGCCGCGACCACATCGTCCGCCAGCCCGAAGCGGGCGGCCAGATCGTCATAGTAGTTGGCGGGCACGTCGAGCATCGCGGCACCGCGTGCCTGAAGCGCCCGCGCCGTGGCGACCATGTCCTCGCTGGTCAGTGCGACATGCTGGAAACCGCCTCCCAAGCCCTGCGCGAGGAACCGCGAGGACAGGGTCTCGCGCGCGTCCGATGCGTTGAGCGTGAGGCGGAAGGCGCCGTCGGGCGACTGCAGCGCCTGACTGTGCACGAGGCCAGCCGGGTCGATCACGTCCTGCGCGTCGCGCCCCTCCAGCCCGAACAGCGCGCGCCAGTAGAGTTGCCACGACAGGAATTCGTCGTTGTGGACGACGGCGGCGAGATGGTCGATGCCGCGCACCCCCGCATCGCCGGACACCTCGGTGTTTTCGACCGGCTCGAACTCGCGCGCCCACAGCGCTTCAGCGCCGGCATCCTCGACGAGATAGACCAGGCTACCGCCGACGCCGCGCAGTGCGGGCATCGCCATGCGACCAGGACGACCCTCGGGCCGATAGGCGCGAATGCCGAGCGCGGCGGCGCGGTCCATCACCGCCTGCGCATCGTTCACCCGCACCCCGATCGCGCAGATCGAAGTACCGTGAACGATCCGGTACGACTGCGCAAAACCGCGCGGCTCCGCATTGACCACCAGGTTGACTTCGCCCTGCCGCCAGCGCGTGACCTTCTTGGTGCGATGCGTGGCGGTCCGCGCGAAGCCGAGCGTCTCGAGCGTATCGCCCAGCCGCGCCACGTCGTTCGTACCTGCGGTGAACTCGACGAACTCCGCACGCAGCGGCGCCTGCGGGGCGGGCATCGCGGTCGGCTCGCCCAGCACGCGCAGCGCGGCGTCGCGGACGTATTCGAGCGAGCGGTGCCCGTCCTCGGCGATCAGTTTCGTGGAGATCGAACGGAAGCGGTCGTTGAAGATCTCCAGCGACAGCGGGCCGTCGTAGCCGGTGCGCAGGATCTCGGCCACGTAGCGCGCCAGATCGAAGCCGCCCTGTCCGGGCAGGTTGCGGAAATGGCGGCTCCAGTACAGCAGGTCCATATCCAGCAGCGGCGCATCGGCAAGCTGGACGTAGACGATCTTGTCGCCTGCGATCTCACGGATGCTTTCGCTGGGAATCCCGCGTGAAAGCGAATGGAAGCTGTCGAGGATGATGCCGATCGCCGGGTGGTCCACCGCCTTCACGATCGACCAGACGTCGCGGTGATCGTTGACGTGCCGCCCCCAGGCCAGCGCCTCGTAGCCGACGCGGATGCCGCGCTTCGCGGCGCGCTCGCCAAGGTCACGGAAGTCGTCGACGATGCGCTGGCGGTCGCCCAGCGATGCGGGCGAACAGTTCGAGCATACCAGGATGCGGTCCGTGCCCAGCGCTTCCATCACGTCGAACTTGCGCTCCGCCCGGTCGAGCGCGCGCTGCCGCAAGTCTCCGGGCATGCCTTCGAAATCGCGGAACGGCTGGTAGAGCGAGCAGGACAGGCCTGCGTCCTCCATCACTCTGCGCACCTGCTGCGGCCGCAGGGCCGAGCCAATCAGGTCGTTCTCGAATATCTCGACGCTCTGAAAACCGGCCTGCGCAGCGGCGGCCAGCTTTTCCTCGAGAGTGCCGCGCAGCGACACGGTGGCAATGGCATTATGCATCGAAGGCTCCGCTGGACATGGTCCATCCCATATCTGCGCACGGGAGGGCGACTTTAAGCGTCTGCAGAGACGTCTTTCATAGCATTTGGTTATAGGCACAGGCTTTTCGAGATATTCGAACGTTCCGTGCTATATTTTTCGCCTGAATGGAATTCCCTGATCAGGGTATCTGAAGTGGAAAGGGCAGCCCCCCGCCCCCAACCACGATCAAGGACCGCCCCCATGACGATTCAGACTTCACTCGCCCCGGAACTCGACATCGAAGGCATCGAGCAGGTCATCCTGCCGCCGGTGCGCGACCTGGGTGACGGTTTCCGGGTCCGTCGTGCACTGCCAAGCGCGCAGCGCCGGATGGTCGGCCCGTTCATCTTCTTCGACCAGATGGGCGAGGCGGTGTTCCGCAGCGGTGAGGGTCTGGATGTCCGTCCGCACCCGCACATCGGCCTTTCGACCGTGACCTACCTGATCGAGGGAGAGATCCTACATCGCGACTCGGTCGGCTCGCTGCAGGCGATCCGCCCCGGCGAGGTGAACTGGATGACCGCGGGCAGCGGTATCGTTCACTCCGAGCGCACGTCCACGGAAAACCGCGCCAGCGGCGGCAAGCTGTTCGGCCTGCAGACCTGGGTGGCCCTGCCGAAGGAAGCGGAGGAGACGGCTCCCGCCTTCTCGCACCACAAGGCGCACGAAATCCCGTTCACGGAAGATGCGGGAACCCGCCTGACCCTGATCGCGGGCAGTTCGGACGGTATGACCTCGCCGTTGAAGACCTGGTCCGACATGGTCTATGCCGACATCGCCATGCAGGACGGAGCACGCTACCGCGTCAAGGCCGAGCATATCGAGCGCGCGATCTACGTCGTTTCAGGCGCGGTCGAAGTCGAAGGCCAGGCCGGCACTTTCGCGGCGGGCCAATTGGTCGTGTTCAAGCCCGATGCCGAACTCGTGCTGCGCGCCAGCGGCCCTGCCCGACTGATGCTGCTGGGCGGCGAGCCCCTTCCCGAAAAGCGCCATATCTTCTGGAATTTCGTCTCGTCCTCCGCCGATCGCATCGAGCAGGCCAAGGAGGACTGGCGCGAACAGCGGTTCGCCCCGGTGCCCGGCGAGCACGAATTCATCCCGCTTCCGGCCTGAGGCCCCTTCCGATTTAAGGAGAACAACGATGGCACATGGAACCGCACATATCGGCGATATCCCTTGGCGCACCGAGATCGTCGTCGGCGGCCACGCGATCACGGCGGACGAGCCTGAGGCTCTGGGCGGACAAGGTGCAGGCCCGGCCCCCTACGATCTGCTGCTCGCCAGTCTCGGCGCGTGCACCGCGATCACGCTCAAGATGTATGCGGCGCGCAAGGGCTGGCCACTGCAGTCGCTCGACGTCGAACTGCATCTGGGAGGCGGCAAGGACGGCATGCATATCGAGCGCCGGCTGGCGATCATCGGGCTGGACGAGGACCAGAAAGCCCGTCTCGCCGACATCGCCGAGCGTACGCCGGTGACGCTCACCCTCAAGGGCGGATTGCCGATCGAGACGACGCTCGCCTGAAACCATTGCCGTGCCTGTGGACGGGATACCGGGCCGCGCGACAAACAATTGCGAATGATTCGCAATCGTGTTAGCGGCCCTCTTTCCGTCAACTTCACCCGAGACCCTGCTTGGACGACCTGATCCGCCACCGCGCTGCTCTCGTGAGCTATGCGCGGCCGATCGTGCGCGATCGGTTCGAGGCGGAGGATGTCGTGCAGGAGGCATTTCTCAGGCTTGCGGCGGCCGACGGCAATGCCGCTCGGCAGAATATCCGCAGCCCGCTGTCCTATCTCTATCGCATCGTACGCAACATCGCGCTCGACAAAGTGCGGCGCGAGAAGATCGAACGGCGCGAAGAGGAAGTCCCGCAGTGGTGGATGCTGCCCACGGAAACCGCCAGTCCCGAAGACGAGGCGGCCAGAGGACAACTGATCGACAGGATCGAGAAAGTCCTTCGGGACATGGAGCCGCGCATGCGCCTCGCTCTCGAGATGAACAGGTTCGAAGGATACACGCTTCAGGAGATCGCCGACAGATTATCGGTCTCAGTCGCGACCGTGCATCGCCTCGTCAGGGAAGCGCTCAGCCGGATAGCCATGGCGATCGGGGAGCACGAGGCGTGAGCCGCACTGCTTCATCCCGAGAAAAATGCGGCACGCGTGAAAAATGCGTGAGCCTCGTCCGTCATGCAGGTTGCCGGAGCATCGGCGCAGCAGCAAGGCAGACACCATGAACCCCGCCCCGCTTTCGAAGGAGACGATGGACGCTGCCGTCGGCTATCTCCTCGACGCGCAAGCCGCGCCGGAAGACACGGCGCTGCGCGGACGCATCGAGGCATGGCTGGATGAAACGCCCGAGCATCGGCAGGCATGGACGCAGGCGCGCAAGGCCTGGGCCGTGCTTGGCGATGTGGAGCGGGCGCAGCGGGCACCGTCTTCTACGGCGACGGTACTGCCTTTCACCCCGCGGGCGCGATCGCAACCGACTTATCGCCGGGTCATGGCCTCGCTCGGCGCACTGGCCGCCTCTGTCGCCCTGGCGCTTGCGATCTCGCCGTCGCTGCTGCTCAGGCTGAGCGCCGACTATGCCACCGACACCGGCGAACTGCGCGACGTGCAATTGCCGGACGGGACGCGGGTGACGCTTGGCGCACGCAGCGCGATAGACGTGGACCTGACCGGCAATGAGCGGCGTGTCCGACTGGTCGCGGGCGAGGCATGGTTCGATGTGGCGCGCGATCCCGCCCATCCCTTCGTCGTCGCTAGCGGACGCACCGAAACACGTGTGCTGGGTACGGCATTCGAGGTACGCTCCGGCCGGGAGCAAACGCAGGTCGGTGTCGCCAGAGGACATGTGCGCGTGAGCGCGAGCGGCAACAGTGAGGACCTGCTTCCCGGCGACCGCGTCCTTGTCGACAATGCAAGCGGCGCGATGCGCGAGGACAAGGTGCCGGTCGCCTCGCTCGCGGGATGGCGCGAAGGCTATCTCTTCGCCGAAAATGCGACGGTCGGAGAAGTCGTCGAGGAAATGCGGCGCTATGACAAAGGCTGGATCGTCCTTGCCGACAAGGCGCTGGCCGCCCGCCGCATCACGGGTCTGTATGATGCTCGCAGACCGGCAGCAGCGCTTGCCGCGATCGTCGAGCCTGCCGGTGGTTCGATCACCCGCGTCACCCCCTACCTGACGATCATTCGGGCGCGCTGACTGCGCCTTTTCGCATGATGTGCGAGAAAATTATCGAGTTGCGTGAAAAATTCCGCAGCGCTTTCCGTCTACCTCGCGATTGCAACGCAATTGCAAGTTCGGATCAATCTGGGGGTCACAAATGACAATCAATTCGCGTGGCGGGCTGCGTCCCCGCCGTGATGGCCTGCGCCTTGCGCTGTTGGCGGCTGCGTTGGGGACGAGCATGATCGCGCTCGCCACGCCGGTGCAGGCACAGGAAGCATCGCAGTCGGCAGGCACGCGCTTCGATATTCCCGCGCAGCCGCTGGCGAGCGCGATCAACATGTTCGGGCGGCAATCGGGGCTGCAGGTCACGGCGGACGCCACGCTCGTAAACGGCGTGCGCAGCCAGGCGATCCAGAGCGAGATGCCCGCGCTCACGGCGCTCAGCCACATGCTGTCCGGCACCGGTATCACCTGGCGCATGGCGGGCAATGCCGTCGTGCTCATCGCGGCGCCGAGGGGCGCGGACGGCGCCGTCCAACTGGGATCGTTGCGGGTCGAGGCTGCCTCCATGGGCGGCGCAGGTACTTACGCGGGATCACCTGATCTTCCCCCAGCCTATGCAGGCGGCCAAGTCGCAACGGGCGGACAGCTTGGCCTGCTGGGTAATGTCAGCGTGATGGACACGCCATTCAACGTCACCAACTACACCAGCCAACTGATCGAGAACCAGAACAGCCGCAGCCTGCTCGACGTGCTCGACAACGATCCCTCGATCCGCGCGAGCGGCGCGCGCGACGGCGAGACCACCACGGTCATCATGCGCGGTTTCGAGCTGACGGGGCGCGAAGTGCTCGTCAACGGCATGTTCGGCGCATCCGACACGCGCGGGACGATGATCGAGGCGGTCGAGCGCGTCGAAGTCCACAAGGGGCCGAGCGCCATGCTCAACGGCGTCAGCCCCTGGGGCTCGTCCTATGGCGGTTCGATCAACTACGTGCTCAAGCGGGCCGGTGATGCGCCGCTCAACCGCGTGACGGCGACATATGCCTCGGAAAGCCAGTTCGGCGCCAATCTCGACGTGTCGCGTCGGTTCGGCGTGAACAAGGGCTTCGGCGTGCGCGTCAACGCGGTCTACCGCGACGGTGCCACCGACGTCGACTACACGAACAACCGCTCGGCCATGCTCGCCGCCGGGCTCGACTACCGCAGCGATGACTTGCGCGTGACGATCGACCTCGGCCATCAGGACCGCCTGCTCAAGGGCGGCTGGAGCAGCACCCGTATCGGCTCGCGCGTGGCCGTGCCCAAGGCGCCCGATGCGCGGACCAACTCCAAGCAGAAGTGGGAGTTCTGGGACGGCCAGAACGACTACGCCATCGGCCGCATCGAATACGACTTCGCGCCCGGCTGGACGGCCGCCGCCGCCTACAGCCGCAACCAGTCGGATGAACTCTACATCCAGGTGATCGACAGCATCACCAACGTGGACGGCACCAAGAGCGGCTTTCCCTACTGGATCCCGGCGCGCAGCCGAAACGAGAGCTATGAGGGCTCGATCAAGGGCAAGTTCGATACCGGGCCCGTCTCGCACAGCCTTTCGGTGATCGCCTCGGCCAACAATGCAAAGCGCGGCCAGCTGAACTACTACATCGCGAACTGCACGACCGGCTGCGCGGCCTCGAACATCTATACGCCGATCTATTACCCGGCACCCGATACCAGCGCGCTGAGCAAAGATGCCGGGCGCCTGACGTCCCAGTACGACTATGAAGGACAAGCCATCGCCGACATCATGAGCATGGCCGACGATCGCGTCGTGCTTATGGTCGGCGCGCGGCGGCAAAAGGTGGGGCAGAAGACCTTCTCCGCCACCGGTGACCTGATCCGCCGCTACAACCGCAACCGGGTGTCGCTTTCGGTCGGGCTGGTGGTGAAGCCGGTGGAGAACCTCTCGGTCTACGCCAGCTACATCGAATCGCTCAACCCGGGCGGCATCGCCAGCAGCTACTACGCCAATGCCGGGGACATCTTCATGCCCTTCGTCACC
>NZ_ALVC01000094.1:0-6900 GCF_000293195.2 Sphingomonas sp. LH128 | reverse complement strand
CACGAACATCACGTCCGGGATGCCGCCCATGTCGCGGATACCGCCGAGCGACAGCTCGAGCTTGTCACGCTCGCGGGTCAGCTGAAGGACTTCCTTCTTGGTCAGACCGGCGGTGTCGCCCGCCAGCTGCTCTTCAAGAGCCTTGAAGCGCTTGATCGAACCCGAGATGGTCTTCCAGTTGGTGAGCATCCCGCCCAGCCAGCGGTGGTTGACGTAGTGCTGGCCGCAAGCACGTGCTGCCTGAGCGATCGGCTCCTGCGCCTGGCGCTTGGTGCCGACGAAGAGGACCTTGCCGCCGGCCTGGACGGTCGACTGGACGAATTCGAGAGCGCGCGCGAAGAGCGGCACGGTCTGCGAGAGGTCGATGATGTGGATGCCATTGCGCGCGCCGAAGATGTACGGCTTCATGCGCGGGTTCCAGCGGTGGGTCTGGTGACCGAAGTGCGCGCCGGCTTCGATGAGCTGCGACATGGTGACGACAGGTGCCGCCATAGTAGAATTCCTTTCCGGTTGAACCTCTGGAAGGCAGGAACCGCGCGGAAGTCTTTCGACTCTGGCCGCAACAGCACCGGTATGTGCGCCTTCCATGTGGATTGCCCGCTTCGAGTCGCACCGGACGATCCGGGCAATCTCTTAACGAACGCGGCGCGCTTAGACGCCTTCGCCATCAAAATCCAGCCCCAATTCGCCGCAAACGTTTGTCAGTTCACCGTCAAAATGGCCGATTCGCACACGATTCAAGGACTTGAACAGGAACTCGCCGCGCCTGACGGTTTTCTCAAGGCAAAGCTGGTGATAAGTTGGCTAACGTAGCAAACATCTCAAATTGCACAGGTTTCGCGCCAAAGGAGGCGTCAAGAGGACGGGGTGGGGCGAAACCGGAATAAGAAGGTCGCTCGCACATGACTATCATTGCATCCATCCTGTTTGCGCTCGCTGCCGCAGCGGCCGCGCTCACGATCTGGAAAAGCCTGACCACCGCCCTACCCGCCGTGCGCGCGATGCACGCAGCGCTTTGCGACAGCGCGGCACCGCCGCCGATCCATGCAAAGACGCTGCAGACCCGGACGGACGGAAAGGCCCGGTTACCCCGTAGGCCACGGCGCCAGCAGCACCCCAAGCCCGTCACCCATCGCCTGCATCACTATCCGCATCGCAATCACGCAGTGTGAAAGGGCATCGCGACGCGAATTTCAAAAAGCGCTTGACTCGGATAGAACAAAAAGAGAACTAACGGTCATCGGAACATTGTTAGAACAGATTCTCTTTTTCCACAAGCTGTCCACAGCCCTCTACCGACTTCAGGCGAGGGGAGCGGGCGAAGATTCGAAAGGAACGGTCATGACTGCATTCGCCGCCTGTCTCTTTGCCTTCGCCGCGATGGCTTCGGCATTCTCGATCCTGGTGACGATCAGCCGTTATGCTCCGCAGGCCCTGACCTTCCGGGAACAGCTCGCTGCGTGCCCCGGGACGATGGTTGTGACGTGGAAGGTGATCGAGCGCGTGCAACTGCCCGCGCTCGGCGCGCTCAGGAAGCGGCCGATCCGTCGTACTGCGGCGCGACTGGAGTGGCCGGGTACGGCATCGATGGACCTTGCCGCCTGACCTTGGCGTAAGTGACAAGGCCGACCGGGATCAACAGCAGATATACGATGGTCACGACCGCAAGCGTGAACCAGGGCTCGATCAGCAGGGCTGCCATCGTCAGGCCGACCAGTGCAAGGACGCCAAGCCGCAGATGCGGCGGCGGACGCATCCGCGACCAGGCGAGCGTCGGAATGCTCGAAATCATCAGGAAGGCCACCAGCACCATCCACCCGCTCACGATAATCGGGTTGGCGAACTCGGGCATGCGACCGCTCGCTACCCACAGATAGAGCGGCAGGAACGTGAGTCCGGCGCCGAGCGGGGCAGGAACGCCGGTCAGGAACCCGGCATCCTTGTGCGGCTGGTCGAGCATGTCGAGCCGCGCATTGAAGCGCGCGAGCCGCAGGACACAGCAGATCGCAAAGGCCAGCGAGGCGATCCAGCCCATGCTGGGAAGCTGATGCAGCGTCCACAAATAGACGATCAGCGCCGGTGCGACGCCGAAGGAAATCGAATCGGCAAGGCTGTCGAGTTCGGCCCCGAAGCGCGTCTGCGCCTTGAGCAATCGCGCGGCGCGCCCGTCGATGCCGTCGAGCAGACCGGCGAGAATGACTGCCTGCACAGCCTTTTCGTAATCTCCGGCAATGGCGAAACGAATGCCGGTCAGACCGGAGCAGAGCGCCGCCGCGGTGATAGCATTGGGCACCACTGCACGCATCGAAAGGCCGGGAGCCAGACGCCGGCGCGGTGCGTCGCCGGGAGCTTCGTCCAGATCGCTGCCCGGCCGATCGTCGATCACTGGGCAATGCCCTCGATCAGCGGCGCGCTGCCGAGTTCCGCAAGCACAGTTTCACCCGCAACGATCTTCTGACCCATGAGGACTTTCGGCTCGACGCCAACCGGCAGGTAGACGTCCACGCGGCTGCCGAATCGGATCAGGCCGATGCGCTGGCCGGAAGCGATGATGTCGCCCGGCTTCACGAACGGCACAATGCGACGCGCAACCAGTCCGGCAATCTGCGTGAAGCAGATGCGCAGGCCATCGCCGCGTTCGACGAGGATGTGCTGGCGCTCGTTCTCTTCGCTCGCCTTGTCGAGATCGGCATTCACGAACTTGCCGGGAATGTAGATCACCCGCTTGATCGTTCCGCTGATCGGCGAGCGATTGATGTGAACGTCGAACACCGACATGAAGATCGAGATGCGGGTGACCAGATCGGTCGGCATCGGCGCATTGCCGCTTCCATCATCCATGGTCAGTTCGCGCGGCGGCGAGACTTTGCCGATCAGCGTGACAAGGCCGTCGGCAGGCGCGACGATGGCGCGCTCGTCCTGCGGCGTGACGCGGATCGGATCACGGAAGAACGCCAGCACGCAGACCGTCAGGACCGCCAGCGGCCAGCCGAACCACGGCCCCCACAGTATCCAGACAATCGCAGCGACGACGCCAGCGATGGCGCCGAACTTGCGACCTTCCTTGTGAATGGCGGGCCATTGCCACGACGCTTCGCCGCGACCTTGATTATCTAGAATGTTTCCGGGCATCGTTCTCGTCTAGCCAGTGTGCACGTGTACCGCAATGCCACCACGCGCCCGTTGTTCCCTGTCCACGGGAAAGCGCGGGAGAACCCGCTCGCCGCGAAGCACGATCTTTCGTAGACCGCAGCCAGACGGGAACGAAGCCTCGCACCGAGAGACATCTATTTTTCTATGTGGAAACCCTGAACGGGACCGGCGCTCATTCGCCGGGTCAGCTGGTGGTGGACAGGGCTGGATTCGAACCAGCGTACGCTTGCACGGGCAGATTTACAGTCTGCTGCCTTTAACCACTCGGCCACCTGTCCACACCAGTTGCTGGCGGCTGGAAATCCAAGGAAAACCTGGGAAATCCGGCGTTGGTCGAGGCCCCCGAAGGTGCCCCGTTGCCGAGGAGCCGCGCCTTTGCCGAAGCGAGCCTTGCCTGTCAATGCCCTCCCTGTCAGAGGGGGCAAGATTTTTGCATTTACGCTTAGATTTTTCGAAAGGACTACAGATGACCAAGCGTGGCGGACACGTCGGCCCCCAGGGCGGAGACGAAGGCGAAGCCCGCCGGGGCAAGGCGCTGCGCGGCCGCGCAGGCCGGATGAAGAACGGCCGCGGCAGCGGTCGTGCCTCCACGGGCATGGTGCGCCTATGGGGCCGGCACGCCGTCGAGGCCGCGCTCAAGAATCCGGACCGCAGCCATCGCAAGCTTTGGGCGACTCGCGAAGGCGTCGAATCGCTCGACGGCGAACTGCCCAGCGACTTCCCGGTGGAATGGGCGCAAGCCGCCGACCTCGCCCGCCTCGTCGCCAAGGACGCGCCGCATCAGGGTCTCGTCCTGGAATGCGCGCCCCTCGACGACATGTTCCTTGCCGATGTGCTCGACGGCGACCCCACCCGCCCGGTCGTGGTGCTCGACCAGGTGACCGATCCGCACAACGTCGGCGCGATCATGCGCTCGGCCGCTGCCTTCGACGCCTGCTGCATCGTCACGCAGGACCGCCACGCACCGCCCGAATCGGGCACGCTGGCAAAGTCCGCATCGGGCGCGCTCGAAGTCCTGCCCTGGATCCGCGTGGTGAATCTCGCTCGCGCGCTCGAAGAAATCGCCGAAGCCGGTTACTGGCGTATCGGCCTCGACGGCGCAGCCGAATCCACTCTTGGTGAAGCCCTCCCCACCGGCCCGGTCGCACTCGTGCTCGGTGCCGAGGGGGACGGAATGCGCCACAACATCACCCAGCACTGCGACGCGATCGCGAAGCTGCCGATCAGCGAGGCCATGGAGAGCCTGAACGTCAGCAACGCCGCCGCCATCGCGCTTTACGCAGCGGCGACCCGCGAGACGGAATAGGGAACCCGACCAGTTGCGTACGGCCCCATCGTATGAAGGGGCCGTACGCACTGTAACCGAGTGTCCGGGCGCCTTAGCTCACCGCTAGGTGCAGTTAAGTACACTTTGGGTATTCCTATAGAGGCTTGCACCCAAGCCCAAACGACAAACGCCGCGCCGGCCCTGACGGACCGGCGCGGCGCTTATTCTGGTCAACCTGCGAGGCGTTGCAGGCTGCCGTCCGTCTTAGTTGACGGCGTCCTTCAGGCCCTTGCCGGCCTTGAACTTCGGCTGGGCCGAAGCCTTGATTTCCATGGGCTCGCCGGTGCGGGGGTTACGGCCGGTCGATGCCTTGCGCTTGGCGACCGAGAAAGTGCCAAAGCCGACGAGACGCACTTCGTCGCCCTTCTTCAGCGCGCCGGTGACCGCGTCGAACACGGACTCGACAGCCTTGGTGGCGTCGCTGCGGGTCAGTCCGCTGGAATCGGCGACTGCGCTGATGAGATCGTTCTTGTTCATTATGGGAACCCCCTTACCTTTCAGTGGAGCGGATGGTTGAGAAATTCTACTCGCCTCGAGAGGGACGGAATTGAGCCGCTTTTCCTGCGGGTGGCAAGGCCCAAATAGAGCCAAAACTCGCAGTTAATCGCGTTTTTCCGCCGTTTTCTCAGAGACAAAGCGTTGTGCGGCGCAGCATCGGGCAAAACCCGGCGCTGCGACTCGCTTGCAGGACTTGCGCCAGCCGATCCGCCGAACATGAACATCAATGGATCAGAGACACGAAAAAAGGCGGCCCGAATCCGAACCGCCTCTTCGTGCAACCCAGCGGTAAGACCGGGTCGCTGACTTTCGCTTACGCGTTGTCGGTGATGCGACGCTCGGCGATACGAGCGCGCTTGCCGGTACGACCACGCAGGTAGTACAGCTTGGCGCGCCGCACGACACCGCGACGCACGACCGTGATCGAATCGATGTTCGGCGAGTAAAGCGGGAAAACGCGCTCCACGCCTTCGCCGAAGCTCATCTTGCGCACGGTGAAGTTCGAACCCATGCCACGGTTCGAGCGCGCGATGCACACGCCCTCGTATGCCTGGACGCGGGTGCGGGTGCCTTCGACGACCTTCACGCCGACGCGGACGGTGTCGCCCGGACGGAATTCAGGGATATCCTTCGCAGCCTTGGCGATTTCCTCGGCTTCGATCTGCTGAATCAGGTTCATGAACCCAAATCCTCGTTTTTTCGCCGCGCGCCAGAGGCAGGCTGAACCCGAGCGTCCCTGTGACGCTCCCAGAGGTCCGGCCTGCGTGACCGTGTGTCGTCCTCCGCCTGTCGTTTCCGCCAGGCGGCGATCTTCGCATGATCCCCCGATCGCAGCACTTCAGGGATCGTGCACCCTTCCCACTCGGTGGGCCGGGTATAATGCGGGTACTCGAGAAGACCGTCCTCGAACGATTCCTCGGCCCCGCTGGAAGGGGCGCCCATTACGCCGGGAAGCAGCCGAATGCAAGCATCGAGTACCATCAAAGCGGCGCATTCTCCGCCAGACAGGACGATGTCGCCGACCGAGACTTCCTCGACCTCGCGGCCTTCGAATATCCGCTCGTCGAAGCCCTCGAAACGGCCGCACAGCAGGATGACGCCTGGGCCGTCCGCCAGTTCGCGAATGCGCTTCTGCGAGATCGGCTTTCCACGCGGCGTCATGGCGATCACCGGCGCGCCCGGGTTGACGCTGCGGGCATGGTCGATGGCGGCGGCGAGGATATTGACCTTGAGCACCATCCCGGCGCCGCCGCCCGCGGGCGTGTCATCGACGGTGCGGTGCCTGTCGGTGGCAAAGTCGCGGATGTGGACGGGATCAATCGACCACGTGCCCTCCGACAGCGCCCTGCCCGCCAGCGACACGCCGAGCGGGCCGGGGAACATCTCGGGGTAGAGGGTGAGCACGGTGGTGGAGAAAGTCATCGCACGCCATTGGCCTGACACCGCGCGGCGATCAAGGTGCTGACGACGGAGCCGGCCGCGCCGACGAAGGGCTGAGGCCTGCTCATCGGTCTTGTCCGGTTGACACGGATGCGTGTGTGAACCAGCGGAGATTTTCGGTATTAGTAATTGATATTATTATTTTTTCATGGTTAGCACTGTGACCTTTGGCGGAACCGCAAGGTGACAGGTCGGAAAAGCACGGCGGTGTGGTCATGCGGGACATGCTACCGATCTCGCTACGTGTAGGACAGAGCGCGAATTCCGGCACGAAGAAAAGCTCACCGCCCACCGTGGATCGATAGGTCTGGTTTGGGTGGCAAGCGGACGGTGTTGGACTTAATCTGAACCAATGGCGCGTCCGGGGAGGTATGGGTTGAGGCGAGACCGAAGGCTTCTGGTAGCACTGATCTTATTTGGCATTGCCCTTGGTGCTGGACTTGTCCAAGCATGGATCATCCGACTGTACATTACTGCGGCGG
>NZ_ALVC01000093.1:2500-4393 GCF_000293195.2 Sphingomonas sp. LH128 | reverse complement strand
CCCGCCACAGAGGGTCCCCGAACCGGATAACGGTCCTGGGTTAGACATCAGAACATAACAGGGTGGTATTTCACCTATGGCTCCACACCAGCTGGCGCCGGTGCTTCAAAGCCTCCCACCTATGCTACACAATTCTATCCTAATGCCACTCTGAAGCTGCAGTAAAGGTGCACGGGGTCTTTCCGTCTAACCGCGGGTACTCCGCATCTTCACGGAGAATTCAATTTCGCTGAGCATATCCTGGAGACAGTGGGGAAGTCGTTACGCCATTCGTGCAGGTCGGAACTTACCCGACAAGGAATTTCGCTACCTTAGGACCGTTATAGTTACGGCCGCCGTTTACCGGGGCTTCAATTCGGAGCTTGCACTCCTCCTCTTAACCTTCCGGCACCGGGCAGGCGTCAGACCCTATACGTCGTCTTGAAGCCGACTTAGCAGAGTCCTGTGTTTTTGCTAAACAGTCGCTACCCCCTGGCCTGTGCCCCCCACAAGTGCTTGCGCATATATGGGGCCTCCTTCTTCCGAAGGTACGGAGGCAATTTGCCGAGTTCCTTCAGGATACTTCTCTCAAGCGCCTTGGTATACTCTACCTGACCACCTGTGTCGGTTTCGGGTACGGTCTATACGGTGGGGCTATTTCCTGGAACCACGTGAAAGCACAACCAATCCAATAAGGTTGTACAATGTAAGTGATCCGTCACACACCACCAGGCCCACGAATATTAACGTGGTTCCCATCGACTACCCCCTTCGGGCTCGTCTTAGGGGCCGGCTCACCCTGCTCAGATTAGCTTTAAGCAGGAACCCTTGGTCTTTCGGCGAGAGGGCATCTCACCCTCTTTGTCGCTACTCATGTCAGCATTCGCACTTCCGATACGTCCACGGTCGGTTACCCTCCCGCTTCACTCGCCTACGGAACGCTCCGCTACCGCTCAGTCAAAGACTGAACCCTAAGCTTCGGTGCATCACTTTAGCCCCGTTACATTTTCGCCGCAGGAACCCTTGTTTAGACCAGTGAGCTGTTACGCTTTCTTTAAAGGATGGCTGCTTCTAAGCCAACCTCCTGGTTGTTTTGGGATTCCCACATGCTTTCCCACTTAGTGATGACTTGGGGACCTTAGCTGTAGGTTAGGGCTGTTTCCCTTTTGACGACGGACCTTAGCACCCGCCGTCTGTCTGCCGAACTAGTCTCGTTGGTATTCGGAGTTTGGTTAGAATTGGTAGATCTCGCGACCCCCGCATCCATCCAGTGCTCTACCCCCAACGGCAATCATTCGACGCTCTACCTCAATAGATTTCGCGGAGAACCAGCTATTTCCCGGCTTGATTGGCCTTTCACCCCTAAACACAACTCATCCGAGAATTTTTCAACATTCAACGGTTCGGTCCTCCAGTGCGTGTTACCGCACCTTCAACCTGGTCATGCCTAGATCGCCGGGTTTCGGGTCTAATACACCATACTCAGTCGCCCTATTCAGACTCGCTTTCGCTGCGCCTACACCTAACGGCTTAAGCTCGCATGGTACATTAAGTCACTGACCCATTATGCAAGAGGTACGCTGTCACCCCCTAAAGAGGCTCCAACTGCTTGTAAGCATCCGGTTTCAGGTACTGTTTCACTCCCCTCATCGGGGTGCTTTTCACCTTTCCCTCACGGTACTGTGTTCGCTATCGGTCATGTACGAGTATTTAGGCTTGGAGGGTGGTCCCCCCATGTTCAGACAGGATTTCACGTGTCCCGCCCTACTCGAGTCCTCATCTATCGTTTTCGCATACGGGACTGTCACCCACTATGGTCGACCTTTCCAAGTCGTTCTGCTAACTGAAGATGAGGCACTGGCCTGGTCCGCGTTCGCTCGCCACTACTAACGGAATCTCGGTTGATGTCTTTTC
>NZ_ALVC01000092.1:0-27331 GCF_000293195.2 Sphingomonas sp. LH128 | reverse complement strand
TGATGATCGCCGTCGCCACGTTGTTGAGGAAGATCGAAAGCACCAAGGTGACGGAGCCAAGCGCGGCCAGCACGACGATCAGCGGCAATCCCGTCAACGTCTCGCCCAGCCACTGTGCGGCGATGGCTGCAGCACCGCTGTTCTCAAAGCTCTGTCCAACCGGGATCATGGCTGCAAGCAGGACAATCACGCTCCAGTCGATGGAGCGGTAGATTTCCTCAGATGGCAGCAGCCGCAGCGCCGCGATCAGGACCGCGGCGCCCGTGAAGGCCAGCGCAGGCGAGAGACCAAGCCCGACGATGCAGGCGATTGCCGCTGCGAAAATTGCGAGAATTCCGGCCGCGCGGCTGTGAGCGGTCGGGACGGGATCGTGCCGGTCGATCTCAAGGACACGGGCACTGGCGCTGAACGCACCAAGTTCTGCCTGAGGACCGCGGATATAGAGCTGGTCGCCTGCCCGTATGCGCATGTCCACCAATTGCCGCCGTTCCCTGGCCACGCGGGGGCCTACCGCGACAACCTGCAGCTGCTGCCGGCTGCGGGTTCGCACTTCGTCGTAGCCAAGCCCGATGAGCGGAGAGCCGTGCGCCACCGCGACGCGGACGGTGACGGCATCTGGCACATGGTCTGCTGGAACATCGCTGGCGAGGCCAGCTGTCGCTGCTACAGACCACTGGTTCTTACGCGAAACGACCAGCAGGCGGTCCCGCGCCCGAAATTGATTGACGCCGGTTATCGGCGCGATGTCCCGGAATGTGGCGAGCATCCGCGCTCCGGCAGCCCGGAGGCGGCTACGCAGTTCCTCGGCATCCAAACGCTCGTCCACCACCGACAGCTCGTACACCCGCCACGGCGGCTTTCCGTTGCTGGAACTGCGCGTCCGCATCGGCAGCAGGCGCCACCCCACCACACACAGGTAGGCAAGGCCGACGACCGTCACTGCGACCCCCACGGGGGTCATGGCAAAGAAGCCGAGGGGCGCACCCAATCTCGCTTCCCGCACGGAAGACAGGATGAGGTTAGCCGGCGTCCCGATCAGCGTCGTCATCCCGCCCAGAATCGTTGCAAACGCGAGGGGCATCAAGGTGGCGGCCGGTGATCGCCTGGCCGTACGCGCGATCTCGGCCGCGATCGGCATCGTGATGACCAGAGCGGCGATATTGTTCATGAAGGCCGAAAGCATAGCGCCGACGACCAGAAGGCCGGCCAAGCGTATCGCGAACGGCGCATTGATTGGGATGATCCGATCGGCAACGAGACCCGCAGCGCCGCTGAGCTCGATCGCCCGCCCGACCACAAGCACCGCCGCAACCGCCATCACGGCAGGATCGGCAAATCCGGCAAAGGCGTCAGCCGGCGCGACAAGACCCGTCACCAGGCAGGCGAAGAGCGCAAGAAATGCAACCAGATCATGCCGGACACGCTCGGATACGAACAGGACGAGTGCACCCAGCAGGATCAGGGCGCTGACAAGGGCCGGGCTCAAGGCTGTTCCCCGTCTCCTTCGACTTCTCGCAGGACAAAGCGGCTTCCTGCGGCCGGAGCAGGCACGGCTTCGACACCGTTCTCCCGCAGGAGATCAGCGATGGTGATGGCTCGCCGCTGGGTCAAAGAGGGGGTCTTTGGTGCCTCCTTCGGCAGCCCCGGAACACCGAGAGCACGCACATTCCAGCGTTTTGCGGCCCATGCGCTCACCAAAACGGCTTCGCGCGCCGGAAGGTCGAGTGCATCCTGCGAACCGGGGAATCCGATCGACGGATATGCCATCTGCGGCGGGGTGAGCACCACGTCCCATCCATCCGCATGGGTAGCAGCCCGGCGTTCCAGGGTGTGGTACGTGGCCAGCGTGGCTCCGGGAAGCGGCATTGCATTGGCCGTCGCACGATGGTGATCGCGGTCAATCGTCACGGCATCGGACGCGATGCCGGCTGTCAGGGCGAGCATCTGTGAAAGGCTTGCAATGCGATGGGTTTCGATGGCAGCGGCATCGCCCGCCTGCCGGATTTCCTCGCGCTGGGCCTCGATTGCACCGGCCCCTGCCTCGAGCAGGACCTGGTCCAAACGCAGCTTGATCGGCTGGCCCAGTCTTGCGGTGAGATCGTCCTGTAAAGCTGCGGTGCGCTTCATCTTGTCGCGCGGCGTTATGACGACGGCCCGAACCACCGCCGGCTGTGCGTCGAAGTCGATATCGAGTTGAGTAACCCGAGCATCGGAACCGAAGCGTTCAGAGAGGAAGGACCGGGTCTGGTTCAGCGTCACCGCTTCGCCGGCAATCTGCTTGAGGGAGATGCCAAGCGGAATGGCCATCGCCACAAAGACGAACAACAGGACGAAAGTCTGCGTCCATGTCTGCTGACTGGAGAGGCGGTGCCCGAAACCATAGAACCGGGCCATTATCATCGCCGAAAGCGCGATCGTCACAAAGTTGGTGACGAACAGTGCAAAGGCCCCGCCCAGCACCGGCATGTTCCAGGTCGCAAGGCCAAAGCCCACCACGGCCAAGGGAGGCATCAACGCCGTTGCGATGGCAACGCCGACGATCGTGTCGCCGCGCCCGCGGATGATCGCGAACGTTCCGGCAAGCGCTGCGAAAAGCGCGACGGCGAGATCGAACAGGTTAGGCCGCGTGCGCGCGATGATCTCGCTGGTCGGTGCCTGGAGGGGTGACAGCGCAACGATCAGCGCCGTGAACAGCACCGCCGCGCTGGCACCGATCGCAAGCGCGGTCAGCGCCCGTCTCATCTCGCTGAAGTCGAACAGGGCAAGGCTGAAGCCGAGCCCAAGGATCGGACTCATGAGCGGAGAGATCAGCATCGCGCCGATCACCACCGCCGGGGAGGACAGCAGCAGGCCGAGGACCGCAATACCGGCCGACATCATCACCATGAACGCGTAGCGAGGAGTCCAGCCGCTATCCTCGACGATGCGCGCCATCACCGCTTCGTGATCGACACGCCCCACGACCGACCGGCGCCACCAGCGGTAGAGCGCGACATGCTCCAACCGTTCATGGATGGCGCCCTCGTGGCCCGGCGCCGCCGCCGATTGAGATGCCGTCATTCCTGCCCCGTCCCCATAACCTTCAAACTGGTGGTGGAATAAGCCCCTTCATCGCGTGCGGTTGCAGGTGCCGAGCGACGAGACGACCATGCGATAGTCGTTCAGCGCCTGTTCCTGCTTTGCGCTGCTGCGCGATACGTTCGCGGCTGCGGGCGGATAGGCGGGAAGGAAGCAGGCCAGGCTATACCATGCCAGGCTGTCTTGCCGCGGGGGCGCTTCAGTTGCGGCAGCCACCTGCGAGAAGGACACGCCCCAACTCGGCGCCATGCCCGGCTGATGGCGTACCGTGATAGCCGCGCCTCTCCCGCCCTTGGTGTCGAGGAAGATCTGTGTTTGCCCCTGTCCAGCAAGGTTGCCCGGCACAAACATCAGTTCCCGTACCCGTGTGACGGGTGACGGCGCGTCGGGCGCCACCATTTCACTCAGGATGGACCGCAAGCGTGCTTCCTGGAGCGGCGTCCACAAGATTTGCGCCGTTGGATCGACGAGCTTGATGTCACTGGCCTTGTCGGGCACGCGCCAGGCGAAGAGCAGCACCTCGCGCCCGGAAAGCTCCGGACGGTCCTTCGGCAGATCGACAAGGTAGCGCAGCGAAGGGCCGATGCCCTGACGTCCGTAAATCAGGGCCTCGGTCTGCGCTTGCGCGTAAAAGCGATCGTGCAGCGCGGTCGGATTACGGACCTGGGCGGGATCGAGGCGCGATATCGTCTGGACCCGCGCTTTGATGACCATGCCTGCACGCTTGGACAGTTCCACCAGGTCCGGGTAGCTCGGACCGGCCGGCTGCGGCGCTGTCTGTGCATGTGCGGGCGCGACCGAAACGAGCGCAGCAGCCGCAAGTGAACTGGCGCAAAGGGCTTTGATGGAAAAGTCAGGCATGGACTGTATCTTTCTTCCGGGCTGCATCCTCATGCCGCCCGATCACCGGCACATCCGAGCCATGCGTGACGAGACCCGCAAGGTCCAGACCTGTCGGCCTCTGGAATAGGCGCAGGGCGAATTCCGGCATGATCGCGATGAGATGGTCGAAGATGTCGGCCTGAATGTCCTCGTACCTCGCCCAGACGGTCGTGGATGCGAACGCATAGATCTGCAGGGGCAAGCCATGCTCGCCGGGTTCCAGTTGCCGGACCAGCATGGTCTTGTCCTTGGCCATGTCTGTACGGCTGCGCAGATAGGCGAGGACATAGGCGCGAAAGGTCCCGATGTTGGTGAGCTGGCGAGCATTGAGAACTTCGCTGGCGGCATGATGACGGTTCCAGTCTGACACCTCTCGCTGACGATCATCGAGATAACCCCGAAGCACGGCGAAGCGCGACAATCGTGCAAGGTCCTGGTCGCCAAGGAAGCGCACACTGTTCTGATCGATCATCAGCGAACGCATGATCCGTCTCCCGCCGGACTCCGCCATACCGCGCCAGTTGCGGAAGCTGTCCGTGATCAGGCGGTGCGTGGGTATGGTGGTTATCGTCTTGTCGAAGTTCTGCACTTTCACGGTATGAAGCGCGATATCGATGACGTCGCCATTGGCGTCGAGTTTGGGCATCTCGATCCAATCTCCCACCCGGATCATGTCGTTGGACGTGATCTGAACGGATGCCACCAGCGACAGGATCGTGTCCTTGAATACCAGCATGAGTACCGCCGCCATGGCGCCCAAGCCGGAAAGCAGCAACAAGGGGGACTGATCCATGAGCGCCGCGATCACCAGGATCGCGGTCGCGCCATAGACGAGCAGCTTTGCCACCTGGACATAGCCTTTGATCGGCCGGTCACCTGCTTCCGGACGACGCTGGTACTGCTCGTTGCCCAGCGTCAGTACACCGGTCAGCGCCAGGGCAAGGCTGACGATGATGATGGCTGCACAAATACTGTGGACGAGGCTGGGCAGTGCCATCGGCAGCCCCGACACAGTGCCGATACCGCCCTGTACAATCAGGGCGGGCAGGATGTTCGAAAGGCGCGAGACGATCGCACCAATGCGATCCGCGCCGACTTCGAACGGTGTGCGCCGGATCAGCCGCATCATCCCGTTCAGCACGATCCGCCGGGCGATCCAGTTGGCGAGCCACGCTGAACCCGCAAGCACAAGAAGCCCCAGTACTGTACGCGCCCATGGTTCTTGTGCCCACGCCCCCGTAAGTCGGGCAAGGGCGGCACTGGCATCGATCGGCAAGAGAAAGTCCCCCAAGGTTGTTGTCAAGCGGCCCGCAGCGGCTGTCGGGCGGTTTCGTCGGTGAATCGCAATGCCGCGAGGCCCACCACGCAGGCGGCGATCATCAAGTAGGCGGGCATCAGCGGATCGCCGGTACGGTCTATCAGCCAGGCGTTGACCGCAGGCGCAGTCCCGCCGAACAGCGAAGTCGACAGGTTGTAGGCGATTGCAAAGCCCGCAAAGCGCACCGGCGTCGGGAAGAAGGCCGGGAACGTTGCCGAGATCGTCGCCAGTTGCGGGACATAGAGCATTCCCAGAAGCGCATAGCCGATTACCGCACTCACCGGGCCTGCATCCATCACATGATAAAGCGGGACCACCGCCAGCATGAGCCCGATCAGCGAGGCCATCCACATGGGCTTCCTGCCGATCCGGTCGGAGAGTGCCCCCGCGAAAGGCAGGAGTACCATCATGAACAGCATTCCCGCCAGCGGCACCGCCAGCGCGGCGTCGGTAGAGAGGCCGAGGCGCCGCTCGAAGTACGTCGGCATGTAGCTCAGCAGCGTATAGTTTACGACGTTGAGCGCGATGACAAGGCCGCTCATGGCCAGCAGCGGGCGACGGTGGCGGGTCAGCAGGTCGCGTAAGGGAGATCCGGCGCCGCGATGCTCCTGTTGCTCCACCTCCCGGAAAAGCGGGGTCTCTTCCATGCGCGAACGCAAGTAGACCCCCACAAGACCGAGCGGCCCGGCAAGCAGGAACGGCAGACGCCATGCCCACTCGCGCATCGCGGCATCGCCCAGCAGCAGCGAGAACCCGAGCATGAGCACTGCGCCCGCACAGAAGCCCGCCAGCGTGCCGACTTCGAGAAAGCTGCCGTAGAAGCCGCGCTTCGCATCGGGTGCATATTCGGCCATGAAGATCGCCGCGCCGCCGTATTCGCCGCCTGTCGAGAACCCTTGCACCATGCGCAGGATCACCAGCAATGCGGGTGCCCACATGCCGATCGCGGCGTATGACGGGATCAGGCCGACCAAAACCGTCGCGCCCGCCATCATCACGATCGTCACCCCCAGCACCGCCTTGCGCCCGTGGCGATCGCCCAATGGCCCCCAGAAGAACCCTCCGAGCGGGCGGATCAGGAACGAGATCGCGAACGTCGCCAGCGCAAACAGCGTCGCCTCCGCCGTGTCCCCGGGGAAAAGCGCTGCGGAGATATACGTCACGCCATATGCGTAGATGCCGTAGTCGAACCATTCGGTGGCGTTGCCGATAGCCGAGGCGGCGATTGCGCGGTGCAGGACGGCGGGCGGGGTCGGTTCGGTCATGAAGATGTGCTTTCGTCGGCGGCGTCAGGCGTGGCCGACATTTCGATTGAAAGGGGCGTGGTTCGCGGCAGAACGACGTAGGTTTCCTGAAGATGGGGCGGCACCGGCTCGGAACGGGCCTGTCGCCACAAGCCGAAGACGAGCGCCGTGCCTGCGCAGACTGCGACGAACAGGAACAGTCCCGAAGTTCCCAGAAAAGTCATCGCGATAGCCGCCATCGAAGGCCCGATCGCGGCGCCGAGCGAGTAGAGAAGCACCAGCCCCCCACTGGCCGCTATCCGCTGATCCGAGGTCAAGTGATCATTGGTGTGAGCGACACACAAAGGGTACAAAGCGAAACTCAAGCCGCCAAACAAGGCACCGAACGCCATCAGCGGCGCGGTGCCGCTCGTCAGCGCGATGGCAAGGCTGGCGATGAGCGTTCCGGCAAAGCCCATCACGATCACCTTGCGCCGGTCCATGCGGTCCGACAGGCGACCCAGAGGCCACTGCAGCGCGACGCCGCCCATGATGACCACGCTCATGAACAGGGCCGTCGCAGACAGGTCCAGCCCGGATCGCCGCGCATAGACCGCGCCCATCGCGTAGAATGCCCCGAGCATCACGCCCGTCAGAAACGCGCCGACAATGCCAAGCGGAGAGACGGCGTAAAGTTCGCGGAAACCCAGCGACGCGCCCTCTTCCGGTGCAGGCGCCGCGATCCGGGTCAGGACCACCGGCACCGCGGCAAGCGAGATCAGGATCGAGCCTGCCAGCAGCGGCATCGTCGAACCCCCGCCGCCAAGGTTCAGCGTGAACTGGCCGATCGCCTGCCCGCCGTAGAGCGCGATCATGTAGCCTGCCAGGATGCTTCCGCGCCCTGCCCCTTCGGCCCGCTCGCCCAGCCAGCTTTCGAGACAGACGTAGATACCTGCAAGGCAAAGGCCGTCGGCAAAGCGCAGCGTGCCCCATAACAGCACATCGCGGTGGATCGCGTAGGCCAGCGTACTGGCGCTCAGAACCGCGACAAAGGCGGCGAAGGCGCGGATATGGCCGATCCGGCGCAGCAATGCGGGTGCGCGCAGCGATCCGGCGACCAGCCCCGCGAAGTAGGCGGTGCCGACAAGACCGATCGCCAGCGTGCCACTTCCCGCGCGCTCGAGACGCACGCTGACAAGCGTATTCATGAACCCGCCGCCCGCCATCAGCATGAAGATGGCGAGCAGCAGGCTGCGCACGGGAAGGATGGCGTTCAGCATCGACGAAGTGGAACCGGGCGTCAGGCCGCCGCGCGTTCCTGCGCCGTCGTCGCGCCTTCGACGAGCGCCTTGTGCAGCACGCGCACGGCGGGGTCGAAGTCCTCGACGCCGACGATGAACTGCACGTCCACGTTGCGGATCTGGTGCTGCATCGCGACCATGCCGATCCCCGCTTCCGCCAGCGCCATGAGCGCGCGAGGGACGAGACCCGCCTCGCCCAGATCGCTGCCGATCACCGAGACCATCGCCACCGGCTGCACCGTCACCGCCGCGCCCGGCCACTTCGCCTCGATGTCCGCCACGATCGCAGCCATCTGCGCCGTGTCGGTGCCCGAAAGGTAATGCGTGATCGTGTTGGCGTTGGAGCTCTTGCTGACGATCCAGGCGCCGTGGCGGGTCAGGGTGTCGAGGATCGCGGCATCGTAGCCCTTCTCCCCCACCATGTCCTGCTCGAACACCTGCAGCGCCTGCACCGAGGACAGGCCGGTGACGATCTCCACGCGCGGCGCTTCGGAGACGTAGTCGCCGCAGATCAGCGTGCCGCCGTCGTGCCGGTCGAAGGTGTTGCGCACCCTGAGCGGAATTCCGGACTGGCGCAGCCCCCGCCCGGCACGCGGATGGATCGCCTCCATGCCGAGGTTGGCGAGCTGGTCCGCCACGTCGTAGTTGGTCCGCCCGATCTTGCGCGCCACCGTTTCGCCGACAAGGCGCGGATCGGCGCTGGAGAGGTGGAACTCCTTGTGGATGATCGCCTCGCGCGCGCGCGTCAACACGGCGATGCGCGAGAACGTCATCTCCGAGTATCCGCGCGCATAGCGGCGCACCATGCCGCCCTCGCACCCGGCATAGCCGGTGACGATGGGCATCTGCGTGGCGAGATCGATCGGGCCGAGCGCCTCCTCGATCCGGGCATCGAGGCTGCGCATGTCCTCGTGGTTCCACAAGGTGAGGTCGACGAAGACCGCGTTCACGCCCCGGTCGCGCAGCATCAGCGCGGTAGAGTGCGCCGAATGCGCCTCGCCCAGCCCGGCCAGCATCTCGCGCACGGTGGTCATCTGCTCCTTCAGGCAGAAGCGGCCGTGTGCGCGCAGCCGGTCGAGATCGTCGAGGCAGGTTTCCAGCGCGGCGATGCGCCTGGCCACGAAGGCGTCGGCTTCCTCGCGGCTTTCGGCGCGCGCAAACATCTCGGCATTGCGCGCCCACATCGCGCCCATCACGTCGGCCAGCGCCGAACGCCAGGCGCCGGGCACTTCGTTGCGGATGAAGTGGGCATGGACGCCGGGCCGGCCCGACTTCTTGTGCTCCAGCAGCAGGTCGGTCATCCCGGCATAGGCCGAGACGACGAAGATGCGGTTGTAGAGGTCCGCGCCTTCGCGCCCGGCGATCAGCACGTTGTCGAACACGGTCGAGGTGGCGGCCATCGAAGTGCCGCCGATCTTTTCTACGGAATGCGCTCCGTTCATGCAGGTACTCCTTCGAGGCTGCCCGAAACGGGCGTCACCGGCTTCACATCGCGCGCGGCGATGAAATCCGGGCGCGGGGTGGCAGCGGCGAAGGGTGCCTCCAGCCGGTTGCTCACCGCGTTGTAGACGAGGAACGCATTGGCGCGCGGGAACGGGGTGATGTTGCCGTTGGAACCATGCATCGTGTTGCAGTCGAACACGATCACCGTGCCAGGCTTGCCGGTGGGCGCGACGATGCCCTGACGGTGCGCCAGTTCGGCCAGCGTGTCCTCGTCGGGCACGCCGTATTCCTGCTTGCGCAACGACGCCTTGTAGTGATCGTCCGGCGTCTCGCCCACGCAGGCGATGAAGACGTGCTGCGATCCGGGGATCACCATCAGCGGACCGTTGTTGGGCGTGTTTTCCGCCAGCAGCACCGACATCGACAGCGCGCGCATGCGCGGCATGCCATCCTCGGCGTGCCAGGTCTCGAAGTCGGAGTGCCAGTAGAACTCGCGGCCCTTGAACCCCGGCTTGTAGTTGAGGCGGGACTGGTGGACGTAGACCTCGTCGTCGAGCAGATAGCCGGCGACGCCGGCCAGCCGTTCGTCGGCGGCAAGGCGCGCCATCGTGTCACTCTGTTCGTGAATCTCGAAGATCGAGCGGATTTCGCGGCTGCCGGGTTCGGCAATCACCGTTTCGTCCTTCAGCCCCCTGGGATCGCCAAGCAGGCGCCCGGTTTCCGCCTGGAGCGTAGCCATCTCGGCTTCGGAGAAGACGCTCTCCAGCACGAGATAGCCATCGCGATCGAACTGGGCGATCTGCTCTGCGGTCAACGGCGCGCCCGGCTGCCAGGCGCGGCGGGCAACGGGTTCGCTGCGCGGAAACAGCTGGGGTTCGGCCGCGCTGCGGGTGGGATAGTGGTCGTGCATCGTGAGCCCCCTTTCTCCTTAGTCTGCGAGCGCGGGTTCGCTGGTGTCGGCGGGGTAGGCACCGTTCTCGTCATGGACCTCGCGCCCCGTCACCGGCGGGTTGAAGACGCAGGCGCACACGATGTCCTGCACCGGGCGCACGATGTGCCTGTCGTTGGCGTTGAGCGCATACATCACGCCCGGCCCCAACTCGTGCGTCAGGCCGGTGCCGAGATCCTCGATGGTCCCCTCGCCCTGCATCACCAGCACCGCTTCGAGATGGTTCTGGTAATGCATGTGCAGTTCCTCACCCGCGAACATCGTAGTGACGTGGAACGAGAAGCCCATCTTGTCGTCCTTGAGAAGCAGACGGTCGGAGTGCCAGCCCTTGGATTCAACGTGACGGTCGGACTTGCGGATGTCGCTGAGATTGCGAACGATCATGTGTGTATTCCTTTGAATTTGGAGGGAGTGTTCAGGCGGCCACGCCAATTTTCGGCAGCGGGCGCCTCACCGGGGCGATCGCCGCGGCGACGGCCTCTTCCAGAATGTCGAGCCCGGCTTCGAGGACGGCATCCTCGATGGTCAGCGGAGCGAGCACCTTGACGATCTCGTCATGCGCGCCGCTGGTCTCGATGATCAGGCCCTCGTCGAAGCAGGCCGACGTGATCCGCGATGCGACCTCGCCGCTGCCGACGTTGATGCCGCGCATCATGCCGCGACCGCGCGTGGTCAGGCCGTGCCGCTCGGCCATGCGCTCAAGCCGCCGTTCGAGGATGCCGCCGCGCCGCGCCACCGCGTCGATGAAGGCCGGGTCGGCCCAGAACTCGCGCAGCGCCGCGGTGGCGGTGACGAAGGCGTGGTTGTTGCCGCGGAACGTACCGTTGTGTTCGCCGGGGCTCCAGACATCGAGGTCGGGACGCATCAGCGTCAGCGCGAAAGGCAGGCCCATGCCCGAGAGCGACTTCGCCAGCGTGACGATATCGGGCGTGAAGCCCATGTTCTCGAAGCTGAAAAAGCCGCCGGTGCGGCCGCAGCCGGCCTGGATGTCGTCAACGATCATCAGCGCGCCGTGCTTCTTCGCCAGCGCCGCGATACGCCGCAGCCACGCAGGGCTTGCAGCATTGAGCCCGCCTTCGCCCTGGACTGTCTCGACCAGGAAGGCAGCCGGGGCATCGAGGCCGCTGGAAGGGTCGGAAAGACGCTGTTCGAGCAGGTCCGCCGTATCCACCTCGTCCCCATAATAACGGTCGAACGGCTCATGGCTGACGTGGCTGAGCGGTACGCCCGCGCCGCCGCGCTTGCCCGCATTGCCGGTGCAGGCGAGCGCGCCCAGCGTCATGCCGTGGAAGCCGTTGGTGAACGCGACGACGAGTTCGCGGCCCGTCACCTTGCGCGCCAGCTTGATTGCGGCTTCCACCGCGTTGGTGCCGGTTGGCCCGGTGAACATCGCGCGATAGTCCAGTCCGCGCGGCTCCAGGATCACTTCCTCGAAGGTGCGCAGGAAAGCGGCCTTGGCGTCGGTGTGCAGGTCGAGCGCATGGGTCACGCCGTCGCTGCCGATGTAATCCATCAGCGCCGCCTTGAGCACCGGATGGTTGTGCCCGTAGTTCAGCGAGGAGCAGCCCGACAGGAAATCGAGATAACGCCCGCCCTCGTTGTCGTGCAGCCACGGTCCTTGCGCCTTGCCGAACTGGCGCGGCATCGCACGCGAATAGCTGCGCACCCTGGATTCGCGGCGGTCATAGATCTTCGTATCCGGCGCGGTGGCGCTCGGCATGGGGGTCTTGGACATTTCGGGAGTTCCCCTGTTCAGGTATGGACGGACGGCAGCGGCGCGATGGTCGCCTGCCATTCCGTGTCGTGTGCCCCCGCGAAGTGCGCGGCGCGCTCGAAGCGCTGGGATTTCGAGAGGCTTGCGCCGTGCCGGCGCGCGAAGGCGCCGAAGAGCGCCCAGGAGGCCGGATTGGCCTCGGTAATCGTGGTGGTCAGCGTGGTCGCGCCCTGTACCGCGGGCAGCGAGACCAGTTCATCCAGCATGCGCCCTGCAAGCCCTTCACCTCGCGCGGAAGCCGCGACCGCGACCTGCCACACGAAGATGCGCTCCGGATGCGAAGGCGGACGGTAAGCGGAAATCCACCCGACAACCGCGCCTTCACGCTCCCCGAGCACGCAGGTGTCGGCGAAATCGCTGCACTGAAGCAGATTGCAGTAGGCCGAGTTGGGATCGAGCGGCTCGGACGCCGCGATCAGCGCAGTGACGGCAGGCCCGTCTTCGGCAGTGGGCCGGCGCAGGACCGGCGAGGTAGTCTTACACATCGGAATTGTGCCCTCGGGATTCGTCCCGAAGGCGGCTTTACTCATGACTTCATCAAAGATTACTTCACCCTCCGAAGCACATTGGCGTGCTTGGCATTTGCCTCATTATGACTGCTGCTGCGCGATAACATAAGGATCGTGCGGTGCATTGCAACCATGTGTCGCGAGATATGTTCCCTTGATGCGCGTCTTTGAAATGCAATATTTCGGATTTGGAAGTATCTTGCGGCTTGGCGCAAAGCCGCAGGAAAGCTAGCTGTCGGGGCATGGACAGCGATCTCACGCCAGCAGCACTTTCGGCCCTGAGAAAAATTCTCGACGCCGCCGATCTGGAAAATCGGAGGATGGCCGCGGCAACGGGATTGACCCCATCGCAGGCCCTGGTCTTGCGACAGATCGGATCCGGACAAAGCGTGACACCTAGCACTGTCGCAGCCGCGCTCCGGTTCGGACAGGCGACGATAACCAACATCGTCGACAAGCTGGTTGCAGCCGGTCTCGTCACTCGCTCTCGCAGCGAGAACGACAAGCGGCAGATCCTCGTCCAGGCGACCGAAGAAGGCCTTCAGCGGTTAAACAGCATGCCGTTTCCGTTGCAGATGCGCTTTGGGCGGGGGTTCGAGCGGTTGCCGCGCTGGGAACAGGCAATGATCCTCGCCACGCTCGAACGGATCGGGGCTCTGATTTCAGAAGACAGCGGTTCGGGGCAGGATACGGCATAGCGCCTCACACCTCGAACATTCACGGCCTATAGTTCGTTCCCGAAGCCCACGTGCCCAATAGGCAATTCCCCCCTCTCGGCTCGACCTTCGGCAACAGATGGTGCACAGAGCCGTTGCAATCTTGCCCGCATGGCCGGAACGAACGGCCCCCTCTGCTCATACCCAATGGCCGGGAGTAACGACTTGTCCGATCTGACTATTCCCGACGAACTGCGCACCTTCTTCGAGAACTCTCCGGTCGCCCTGGCCTTGGGCAGTCCGGACGCGGACAATCCACTGATCCTGGTGAACGGCCGCTTTGCGGACCTGACGGGCTATTCGCAAAAAGACCTTGCAGGTCGCAATTGCCGCATCCTGCAGGGGGCGGCAGAAGATCATGAAGCCCGGGCGAGACTGCGCGCTTTCCTGGGCGACGATGCTTTGGCCAATGTGCGCACCCCGATCCTCAACTTTCGCAAGGACGGAACGCCTTTCGTGAACCTCCTTTACATGTCGAGGCTGCGCACCCTTTCCGGGAGGACGCGCTACATTTTCGCGTCGCAGTTCGATGTCAGCCGCGCCCAGCCCGATCGGCTCAGGGCATATGACAGCGATCTGGGACTGACGCTGACCCGCCTCAGCGCGGTAGCCGCCGAGAGCGGCATCATCGTCGAGGGCACCTTGACCACGATCGCGAATTCGGCCGCGACGATCGCCCAGGCGAGGCTGACCCTCGCCGATCTAGACGACGGCGCGATCCTTTGAGCGGCGACGAACGTACCCGAGGCATCCCGATCGTCGGGATCGGCGCATCGGCGGGCGGGCTTGAGGCCCTGCGCGAGATGCTCTCGGTGGCCCGGCTGCCTACTGAAATGGCATTTGTGGTCGTCCAGCATCTCGACCCCAACTACGAGAGCATGCTGGCGCAGTTGCTGGACCGGGCTAGCCCGCTCGACGTGCTCCAGTGCGAGGGCGGCGAAGAAGTTCTGGCAGACCGCGTCTACATCATACCTCCCGGCCGCGGTCTCGCACTGCAGGACGGCAAGCTCCAGCTGACCGATTTCGCCCAGCCGCGCGGACTTCGCCGCCCGATCGACGATTTCTTCATCTCGCTCGCCGCCGAAAAGCAGACCGATGCCGCCTGCGTGATCCTCTCCGGCACGGGGGCCGACGGATCGACGGGATTGCGTGCCATCAAGGAACATGGCGGGGTCTGCGTCGTCCAGACACCGGAAACCGCGCGGTATGACGGGATGCCCGTATCCGCGGTCGGAACCGGCCTCGTGGACTACGTCAAGAAGCCATCGGAGATCCTCGATTGCCTGAGCGCGTTCTTCGCCCGGCGCCGAGGCGAGCCCCACAAACGCGAAGCCGAACTTGTCGCCGATCATGTCGATGACCTGTGCGCCACCTTGCGCAAGGCCGTTGGCCACGATTTCTCGGGCTACAAGCGCTCGACGCTGGTGCGGCGCGTCGAGCGGCGCATGCACGTGCTGAACATCGATTCGGCCAGCGGCTATCTGCAGCGCGTGCAATCGGATTCAGTCGAATGCGAGGCGCTGTTCCGCGATCTGCTGATCAATGTCACGCGGTTCTTCCGCGATCCCGAGATGTTCGACGCGCTGCGCGAGAAGGTGATCGAGCCGCTGCTGCGCGACCGTCCCAGCGACGACGACATCAGGGTCTGGATCCCGGGCTGTTCCAGCGGGGAGGAGGCGTACAGCATCGCCATGCTCTTCGCCGAGACGGCACGGCGCATGAATTTCGCCAACCCGGTGCAGATCTTCGCCTCCGACATCGACGAGCAGATGCTGCAGATCGCGCGGGAAGGAATTTATCCCGCCTCCGCGCTGGCCGATATCCCTTCGCCCATGCGCGAGCGCTGGACGACGCCGCATGGGGAGAAATTCGCAATCTCGAACCAGATTCGCGACCTTATCCGGTTTTCCAACCACTCGGTTGTAAAGGATCCCCCGTTCTCGCGGATCGACCTTGTTTCCTGCCGCAACCTTCTGATCTACTTCGACGATCGCCTGCAGCAATCGGTGATGCCGATCCTGCATTACGCGATCCGGGAGGGCGGGTACCTGTTCCTCGGCCCCTCGGAAAGCATAGGCCGTTTCGACCATCTGTTCCCGGCTCTGGATCATCACGCCCGCATCTTCGAGCGCGCCCCCGGCACCCCCCGGTACCCGATCGACCTGCCGGGCGGAGAGCATGGCCTTCAGCGTCGCCGCGAGGACAACAGCGATCGGGACGTCCGGCGCAAGCAGTCCGATGCCGGCATAGCCGTCCAGCGCCTGGTCGATCGCTATGCGCCGCCCGCCATGGTGCTAAATCAGGACGGCGCGGTGCTTGCCGCCTATGGCAAGCTGAGCCGCTACTTCGATTTCCCGGTAACCCGCACGGGCGGCTCCAGCGCGATCTCGCTGGCCAAGCCGGGCCTGCGCGACGTGCTCGGCCCACTCGTGCGCCAGGCCCGCGATGCCCGCAAGAAGGTGGTGGCGCGCGAGGTGGAGGTGCGTTCGGATTACGGCATCCAGCCGGTCGAGGCGATCTGCGAGCCGTTGCCTGACAACTCGCTGTTGCTGATCCTGCGCGATCGCGGCCCCTTCCAGCCGTTCGACGGGCCGGACTTTACCGAGATCGAAAGCGGCGACGATCACATGGAGGCGCTGGAAGAGGAACTGCGCCTCACCCGCCACAAGCTGCGCACCGCAGTCGAGGAACTGGAGACCGCGAACGAGGAGTTGAAAAGCTCCAACGAAGAAATGATGTCGATGAATGAGGAGCTGCAGTCCACCAACGAGGAGCTGTCGACCGTCAACGACGAGCTGAAAAGCAAGGTTGACCAGCTTACCGTCGCGAACGCCGACTTGCGCAACTTCTTCGAGTCCACCGAACTGGCGGTGATCGTGCTCGACGGGCAGCTTCGCATCCGCAGTTTTACCGAAGCGGCGACTGCCATTTTCCCGTTGCAGCAGACCGATCGGGGGCGTCTGCTGGCTGACGTCGCAACGCGCCTGGACGACAGCACCTACCTTGACGACGCGCGGCGCGTGGCGGGCAGCGGCGAGCCTCTCCACCGCCGGGTTCGCACCCGCGACGGCGGTCGAACCCTGTCGCTGCGCGTTCTGCCCTATCGGACCCAGCACGGGACGATCGATGGCGCCACTCTGGTATTGAGCGACATCACCGTCGCCCTGCTGATGGAAGATGATCTGGCCGCCGAGCGCGAGAGGCTCGATCTGGCCGTGAAGACCGGCGGGATCGGGGTCTGGGAGTATCGTCCGGATGAAGATGACGTAATCCTCGACACCACGAGCCGCAGCCAGCTTTCGTTACCCGCAAAGGGCTCAGTGAGTCTCGGCGATGTGCTGGTGAAGGTTCATCCCGAGGATCGCGCCTTGCTTGAAGATGGCATCGCTCATGCCCTTTACAGCGATCAGGACATGGAAATCGCTTATCGCGTGTGCGAAGCGGAGGATGCTGCCGCCGCCTGCCGTCAGCTCAAGGCCTACGGCCGTCTCATCGGCTCGCGCCCGCGCCGCTTGGTGGGGGCAACGATCGACCTGACGGCGGAATACGCCGTTGCCGAGACACGCGGCCTCATGCTGCGCGAAATGAACCACAGGGTGAAGAACCTGTTCGCAGTGGTCAGCGGCATGATCGCGGTTGCCGGTCGTTCTCACGACGACGTGCGCAGCTATGGCGCGGATCTGCGCGAACGCATCGCGGCGCTGGGCCGGGCACACTCCCTGGCGTCGCCTTCGGGCGAAGAGCAGCAGACATTCTCGCTTCGGACCCTCATCGAGACGACGACCGCCGCCTACGCTGGGCAATCCGGGATTCTGGTCGAAGGCCCGCAGATCGACATCGATCGCAACTGCCTCTCTCCTCTTGCCCTCATCCTGCACGAATGGACAACCAATGCCGCAAAGTATGGTGTCCTGGGGTCGCGCGCGGGAACCCTCCGCGTGCGCTGGGCGTTGACAGCCGACGGGATTGACTTGCTCTGGGACGAAGACGGTGACGACACGATTGATGCGGGCGAGGGATCGGGCTTTGGGACATTGCTCGTCACCACTTCTGTCCGTCAGCTTGGAGCCCAGATTTCCCGCGAACTGCGCGATGGCCACTTTGCCCTTCGATTGTGGCTGCCTAGCAGTGTGATGGTTCGATGACCGATACCGTACTGATCGTCGAGGACGAGTTGTTCGTCGTGCTCGATCTCGAAGACCTGATCGCCGAAGAGGGTTTCGCTGTTTCCGCACATTGCGGCACGGTTGCCGCCACCATGATTGCGATCGAGCGTCAGCGACCGGTCTGCGCGATCCTCGACGTCCGCCTCCCTGACGGAGAAGTCTTCCCGGCGGCGGATCGCATGCGGGAAATGAATGTCCCGCTTATTTTCCATTCCGGCCACGCTAACGAGAATGCTCTGCGCACTCGCTATCCGGATGCGCAGATTTGCCCAAAGCCCAGTTCTCCTTCTCACCTGCGCGCGGCATTAAAGAAGGCCATCGGCAGAACGGCCTGACAGCGTATATCGGATTGGGGCTAGTTCATAAGACTTCCTCCCCCGAACGTTTTGACCGATGCCTGTCGGGCAGAGTCAGCTTTACGCGACAGTGCGTCAAGTACCGATCATCTGTTCAGATCGTCAGGACTAGGCATCCAGACCCGCATACTGATCCATTCGCACCTGAACGCTAACCTAACTGACATTTACGCGTGGACGTTGGAATGGCGTATATTGATCTAGAGCACCCCTGCTGGTCCTGCGGGGATATTGCCTGCAAGCCCGAAGCTCGGAAATCCTTATGGTTTTCATATGAGCCTGTGCGGTCGAAGTGGATCCGCAACACGCGATGGGGCGATAGGAAACGCGCGAGTGGCGTGCCAGCGGGAGATAACCGATTTGCGCCAAACGGGCTGCCGCCAGTGTGTCCGAGATGTGAGGCATGAATGGCAGAATGATCATCCAGCTTCCCACTACCTTATTGATGGCCGATGCCCCGCGATGCTTTCGCCAAAATTTGTCTGCCTGAGCGGGCAGGCCGTTATCGCATGCTGCCCTGCCGGGCACCGTGCAGTACGCGCGAAAGCTCATCCACCGAGTAAGGGCTTCGACCAACTGCTCCACGGCGGTGTTATTTATATAACCTTCAACAAGGTTCGCTTCCGGACCCTCATGCTGAATGTTGAGGCACTCGCTGAAACCGCATCTCAGTACAGGCCGTCAGTTCAAACATCGATCAGGTTTCGTGCCCGCATCAGAGCCTCGGGGTCGGGAGCCCTGTCAAGAAAAGCGTGAAAGGACTCCATTGGATCACGGGTGTCGCCGACGCTCAGGATCTCTTTACGGAACCGCTCGGCCAGCCGGGCGTCGAAGATATCGCCTGAGGCTGCAAAAGCCTCAAAAGCGTCCGCGTCGAGCGTTTCGGACCAGGCATAGCTGTAATACGCGCTCGCATAGCCGCCGTCGAAGATATGTGTGAAATAGGGGAGGCGATGCCGCAGACCAACTGCCGGCGGCATGCCAAGCCTTTCAAGCTCAGAATCAACGAAAGCGCGCGGATCTGCAGAAGCTTGCTCGCAGGTGTGAATGGCCAGATCAATCAGCGAGCAACCGATGAGTTCGGTCGTGGCGAAACCCTGTCCGTAGCTGAGTGCATTGCGGATCGCCTCGATCAGCGTCTCGGGCACGCCGAACCCGGACAAGACTTCCTTGCTGACGATCCAGTTTTCCATGAGCTTGCTGGGGAATTCGACAAAATCGCGGGCCACCGCCGTGCCCGACTGGCTGGGGTAGGTCACCCGCGAAAGAAGGCCATGCAAGGCATGGCCGAACTCGTGGAACAGCGTGCGCGCCTCGTCGATCGACAGGCGCGTGGCGCCAGTGTCCGGCGGCGGGGCACCCGCGAAGTTTGCGACGAGGTAGACGACCGGAAGCACTTCCCCGTCCATCGCTTCCTGCACGCGCAAAGTGCCCATCCAGGCCCCGCCGTGCTTTTCCGGCCGGGCAAGATAATCGGTGAACAGCAATCCTACAGGGCCAGTTGCCTTGTCTCGGACCTCCCAGGCCCAGACATCGGGATGATAGCCGGGGATGTCCTCGCGGCGCGTGAAGCTCAGTCCGTAAAGCCTGGCAGCCGTATCGAAGGCCGCCTGCCGGACAGCGTCCAGACGCAGATGCTTCGCCACCGCGGCGCCGTCCAGGGCATAGCGGGAACGGCGCACCTGCTCGGCATAGAAGCGCCAGTCCCACGCAGCGAGTGTGAAGGCGCCGCCTTCGGCATCGATCAGCGCCTGCAGCTCGGCCGCCTCCTCCGCAGCGCGGCGCTTGCCGGGCTCCCACAGCTGCTCCAGCAGAGCAAGCGCGGCGCCAGGCGTGTGAGCCATGCTGTCCTCCAGCGCATAATGCGCATGGTCGGCGTACCCGAGCAGGATTGCCCGCTCGTGCCTGAGCGCCAGGATTTCAGCGATGATGGGCCAGTTGTCATGTTCCCCGCCATTGCAGCGCCCGGTAAAGGCGCGCCACAGCTTTTCCCGCAAATCGCGGCGCGTGGAAAAGCTCAGGAAGCTTTCGTAGTCGGTGCGATCAAGGGTTACGTGGAAGCGGCCCGGAGCGCCTGCTGCTGCTGCCCGCGCGGCAGCCGCGTCACGTTGGGAGGGAGGCATCCCTGCGAGGTCATCCTCGCCAAGGTCCAGTATCCAGTCGGCGGTCGCCGCCAGGACGTTATGGCCGAACTTCACGGAGAGATCTGAAAGTCGGGACTGGATTGCGGCAAAGCGTTCCTTGTGCTCAGCCCCCAGAGCCGCGCCGCTACGCCGGGCGCCGGCGTAACTGGATTCGACCAGGCGCACCTGCGCCGGCGTCAGGCCGGCATCATGGCGTGACGCGTGGACTGCAGCGATGCGCTTGGCGAGCGCGGCGTTATGGTTGATCACGGTGGAATGAGCACTCAGCAGCGCCGAGACCTCGGCCTCGATAGCGCGGATGCCCGCCGCTGCGTGCGCTGAGGATAGCGTCCAGAACAGGCGGCGGACCCGGCCAAGCGCTTCTCCCGACCGCTCCAGAGCAGCGATGGTGTTCTCGAACGTCGGCGTTTCTGCCTGTTCCGCGATCCTGGTCACTTCCGCGCGGTGCCATGCGGCCGCGACCTTCAACGCGGGCAGGAAGTCCTCCGCCCGCACCAGCGCAAACGGCGGGGCGCCGAGCGGGCCGTCCCAGGGACGCAGAAGCGCATTTGTCAGATGATCATTCAACGGACTGGACCTCGTCGGTGTATACGTCGAAGCGCGCCAGGGTCGCTGGCCCGAACGCCGTCGTCAAGGCAACGTCGGTAGCATCGCGGCCGCGCGCCATCAGGATGCGGCCGATACGCGGTTTATTGTGGCGGGCATCATGGGTGTACCAGCTGCCATCGATGTAGACGTCGAACCAGGCGCTGAAGTCCATCGGCGCGTCGGCTGCCGGCACCCCGATATCACCCAGGTAACCCGTGCAGTAGCGCGCGGGAAGGTTCATGCACCGGCACAGCGTGATGGCGAGATGCGCGAAATCGCGGCAGACGCCCTGACGCTCCTGATAGCCGTTCCAGGCCGTCTTGTCGGGCCGGGCGTAGTGGTAACCGAATTCAATGTGCCGGTGCACGAAATCGACGATCGCATCCACGCGGTCGCGGGCATTGCTGTAGTGGCCGAAGTTGCTCCAGGCCACGTCCATGAGCCGGTCAGTTTCGCAATAGCGGCTGCCCAGCAGGAATGGCATCACGAAATCTGGAAGGTCCTCGACTGGCATTTGCGGGCCGTTGGCAGGACGCATGTCCGGCTCGCCGTTATCCTCAATGACGAATTCGCAGGACAGGGTCACGCCGCCAGGTGGTATGCTGAGGCGCGTGGCGACGTTCCCGAAGACGTCCTCGAACTGATAGAGAGGAATGTCGGGATCGGCCAGCAGGCGCTGAGGCGTGCGCAGGTCCTGGTGGCGCGAGGGGTGAAGGCTGAGCATCGCCATCATTGCCGTCTTCGTTTCGGTTTCAAATCGGATATCGTAGCCACAGCGGATCAGCATGGGTGTCACTTTCCTGAAGCGCCGGAGCGGCGGCTGTTTACGGCGCCATGGCCGATTGACGGGAACTGGTCGGGATCGGCCCGGTGGACATCGACGGTCACGTCCATGCCGAGGAAACTGGCGGGCAGGCCGAACCAGGTGCCCGACAGCGGCAACGCCTGGTAGGGATCGCGCGCTACTGCAACACGGATGAGCCCGCGATTGCCGATGATGCCGTTGGTGGGATCGAACTCGACCCAACCGGAGCCGGGCAGGAAGATGCGGACCCAGGCATGGGTATTGCCCCCGCCGACGACGCCCTCGGACCGGGACGGATTGTAGACATAGCCTGAGACGAACCGGGCCGCGAAGCCGAGCGCGCGAACCGCTTCGATCATCAGCACGGCAAAGTCGCGGCAGGTCCCTTGACGCTTCTTCAATGTGTCGATCGGCGTCTGGGTGCCCTTTTCATGACGCGGGACATAAGTGAAGTCCCGCTTGATGTTGGTCGCCATCTCGGTCAGCAGGGAAATAGTCCCGGTGCTTGCCTCGTCCTTGAGGAAAGCGCGCGCCCAGTTGTCGACAATGCGCTCAGGATCGAGGTGCTGGCGCTCAATCGAGCGCAGCAGGTCGGGCATGTCCTCTGCCGAATAGGTAAAGGGAAACAGACGCGCATAATTCTCGACGTCCACCTGCGTCTGTGCGAGCGGAGCATGCTCGAGTGTCGTCTCGCTGGTAATCGTCAAGCCTGCCGTGCGGCGCTCAAACGAGGCGACGGCAACGGAATTGCCGAATACGTCGTGCAGCCAGCGCAGTTCATTGGGCTCAGGGTCGATGATCAGGCGCGCGGACAGCAATCGCTGGTCAAACGCCTCGCGCGGCCGCATCATGATGCGATGTTCACCGAGCGAGACAGGCTGCTGGTAGCGATACAGCGTCGTGCGATGGATTGTCAGCAACGGCATGGTGGAACGTCCTGATGGCCGGGCGCGCAAAAGGAAGCGTGCTGGGTCCGCAAGACCCCGAGCCGTTTGGTATTTTCAACGTGGATGGACGCTCACCGTTCCTGCTGATCGGCGATCATGCAGGATCGACGGTTCCATTTCCCTTGCAATCACTTGGTTTGCAGCCCGATGATTTCAGACGACACATAGCGATCGATATCGGGGTATTCGGCCTCGGCCAGGCTCTGGCCCTCCTGCTGGATGCGCCTTTCGTGCATCAGCCCTACTCGCGCCTGGTCATCGACTGCAATCGCTCGCCCGCACGGCCTGATGCCATCCCGGAGGTCTCGGATGGCACCCCCATTCCCGGAAACCGACATCTGAGTGACCGGGCCCGCGATGCCCGGTCCGCCGCGATCCACGGGCCGTATCATGCCACGATCGCGGCGCTCCTTGATACCCGGCTTGCTACCGCCAAGGAGACGGTCCTACTGTCATTGCACAGCTTCACGCCCGAAATGGACGGGATGAACCGGCCTTGGGACGTCGGGGTCCTGCACGGTTCGGGACGGCCTGGGTTCGCCCACGCGCTGCGCGATGCACTCGCCGATCAGGCAGACCTGATCGTTGGCGATAACGAGCCTTACGCCATGGACGAGACCGACTACACGATCCCTTTCCACGCGTTTGCGCGGAACCTGAGCTACGCCGAGATCGAGGTGCGACAGGACCTTGTCGGCAACCCGTCCGGACAAGAAGCGTGGGCGACGCGTCTGGCTGACGCGGCACGACGAGCCGCTGAATTATCGTCGATACGTGACGGCTCAGGGAAAGAGCCTCCTGCTCCTGGGCAAGAACGCATTCGGGGGCACATGGCTTGACGGGCAACTCCTGAACGAGACGGCCCTCATCGCATCAATCCTGCACTCCTCAGCGCATCTTCGATGACCTTGCGCACGCCGGCGGTGCGATGCGCATGCTGGTCATGGATAAAGGGACGGCGCGCGAAGATCTGCGGCATTGCATTGCCGACCAGGTCATTAGCCGGTTCCTGCTCGCGCGGCGCGGGCGCAGGCTTCGTTACAATACTGGCAGCCCTTCTCTCGCTTGCCTGAGCCAGTCCCCAGAAGCGGCAGATGAGCTGGGTCGAGGATATCTTCGCCTCCAGCATGTAGGCACCGCTGGCTCCGCAACCCTCTTCGCTCAGGGTGTCGAGCGGAGTGCCGTGCCCCATGCCGTGGATGGCGTATTCCTCGATCACCTCGCGGCCGGATGCATCGGTCCAGGCACGGCGGGTATGGGCGCCGATAGTCTCGACATGATCCGGTGCCGTTCGCGCACCGTGCAGGGGGCGCCACTGGTCGATGATGGCCTGGGCATTGCCGTGCCTCACTGTCGCATCGGCAGTACCATGCCAGATTGAGAGCGTGGGCCACGGTCCCGCGTGGTCCGAAGCATCGCGAACCCGAGCCGTCAGTTCCAGGGCGCTCGGCATGCCGTGTCCGCGCATCCGGTCGAATGCCTGCGAAACCGTGGCGGCGCTTGCGTAGGGCAGGCCAGCGATGATCGCGCCGCCTGCGAACACTTCCGGATAAGCGGCAAGCATGACCGCGGTCATCGCCCCGCCTGCCGACAGGCCGGTCACGAACACGCGGGCCGGGTCCAGTCCGTGCCGCGCGGTGACGGCGGCAACCATTTGCCGGATGGAATACGCCTCGCCTGCGCCCCGCCGGTTGTCGCCCGGCGCGAACCAGTTGAAGCACAGGTTTGGGTTGTTCTGGCGCTGCTGCTCGGGGAATAGCACGGCAAATCCGTACCGGTCCGCCATGTCCGACCATCCTGCGCCGATGTCGTACCCCCCGGCATTCTGCGTGCAGCCATGCAGGACGACGACCAGCGCGGCGTTGGCCCCTAGAGTATGCGGGATGTAGACGAATCCGCTTAGTCCCCCGGGGTTTGGACCGAAATCGGACAGCGGCGTCAGCCGGCTGCTGGTTGGGATAAAGCCATTTTCGGCTCTCGCGGCGCGCAGGGCTGCGAGCCGGCTGATCGTGTCGGATATCTTGCGCATGCCAGTTCCTTCGGGTCAGGGCCGCTGTGCGGCTGTGTGCGCCAATTTATGCTGCACTGCACAATAATTGGAGGAGAAACGGACGCGCGCAAGACGTGATGCTGCAAAATTAGCCTGCGTTAAGACGTTTGATCAGCTGCGAGGACGCGGCGTCGGCAAATGGTTATCGCGCTCGCGAAGGCCGATGCGCCGCGCTGAGGCATCCGAGCCGCGTTGCTCACCGAGCGCCTGTTCATCAAAGCCGGCCCCCAGCGCCTTCCCGCGAATGCCACGGCGCCATCTAACCTGATCTCCTACACATTGCGATCCGGCCTTCGAGCCTCCCGAGATGACCCCGCGTTCGTGGTTGAGCTGCGTGCGAACGCTCGCGCACCTTGGGGTAGGTGGCACCCAACGCGGGATCAGGGCCAGCCGCCAACAAGCCGGCGCTTGCGCAAGGCAAGGACGCGCCCGTCTATGTCCTTGCACAGCTTCGACATCGAGGACTTGGAGATCCCGGTCATGCCCATCGCCTGCACCGGTTCGGCGAGGCGGCGGGTGCTGACGCTGGCGATCCACTCCTCCTGGATCGCTGCGAACAGCGCCTTCCCCGCAGTCTTGCGCGGCTTCAGGAAGCCGGGACAGCAGGCACCGCGCAGGGACCTTGCGGTTCAGGGCGGAGCCGATTTTACCGCTGCGCAGAGCGTGTCGGAAAAACCGGGCCGCGAACCTGCATCCTTGCGGCATCGAAGGGCCTCTGCCGAGAGACGATTTGCTCGTAGGATCCGCGCAGCCAGGTATCTATTTCATGAGGATCGAGGATCGTCACCATCGCCTTGGGGTGGATCGGTTCAACCAGCGAATTGGCATTGCAGGTCACCATGGTGAAGCCATTTCCCTGCTCCGTGTGCTGCCAGAACCCGGCCACGGCGAAGACAGGTTGATCCGTAACCGAAAACCACATCTCGCCTTTAAGCGGCGGCTTGCCGTCGCCAAGATCGTGCTTTTGCGGCGTAAATTCGCAAAATTCGGTAAGAGGCACCACGCAGCGGTTTTCCGGCCGCTCGGCGAGCCTCTTCCACTGCGGCAACGACAAGTTGCGCACGTTGGTCATCGGATACGGCGCCTTGCCCCCCAGGACGTCCCAATTCATTATGTCCCATGCCCGCACCCCGTCCTGTTCGCGGATGACGTACGCCCTTCCCTTCGGCCGAAGCTCTTGAGGATCGAAGCGGTTGTCGCGCGGGCGCTCGCTGAAGAGCTCGGCGACCGATCCCCAGATCGTCTCGATCTCGCCTTTCATGCGGGCGCGGTTGCACATGGATCAACTCCTGTAAGACGATAGCTTTCTATATGGCGGGCACTGGTCCCTGCCATACTCGCATTTCAAATGTTGCCCTGTTCTTCCATCGGAACCTCGTCACCCGGCGCGAAGTAGAGCGCGGCGCATTCCGCCCGCAAGCATCCGCCTTCGAGAGCAAGGTCGTCACGAAATGCGTCCTTGATAAAGTCCATCGTGTCGAGGTGACGATCCTCGAAATACATCTGGTGAACGTCGCCGCGACCCGCGCCATAGATTATGCGACCGACCTTGGCCCAGATCGAGGCCATCGTGCACATTCCGCACGGCTGAAGGGTCGAGTAGAGCGTCGCGCCGCGAAGGTCCATGTCGCCATGGACTGGCCCCGCTCCGCGGAAAGCCACCATTTCGGCATGGGCCGTCGCGTCGCAAGTCTCTTCGGTCTCGTTGACTGCCCGGGAGAGCTCGCGGCCATCCAGCACAATGATGGCAGCAATCGGGGTGTCCTGCGGCGTTGTTCCTTTTGTTTTTGCCAATTGAATGGCCGCACGCATCCAGGCTCGGTCGTTGTCGTCGAACATGGCGGCTTAGGCGCCCGCAGGCCGCAGGCCGGCCCCGGCCGTACCAAAACTTGCCGGCTCGTCGCGGGAGTAGGTCCCGATCAGCAAGCCAGCGGCCAGGACTTTGCCCTGTATCGCATCGAGAAACGCGGAACGTCCCGGGTTTGCTTCAAGGACTGGGACGTGGGAGAGCGCGAAAAGCTGGAATACGTAGTCATGTGCCCCGTGGCCCTTGGGAGGATCTGGTGGCAGCCAGCCTTCGGCCAGATAACTGTTTCGGCCTACGTCGCTGCCGTCCGCTGCGCCATTCCCGTCGGGCATGATCGCACCCTCGGGCAGCCCTCCAACATCGGGCGGGATATTCCAGACAAGGCCATGCACCAGGGGATTGGGGGCCGGTGCATCGGGATCCTCGACAAGTAGCGCCAAAGATGCTGTTCCTGCCGGGAGAGGCCCCCAGATCAGCGGCGGTGAAACGCCCTCCCCGTCGGCGGTGAACCTGATCGGGAGGCGCTGACCGTCCGCGAATGCGGGACTCGAAAGCGGAAAGAGCCTGTCGCCCATGTCTTCGCGAACGATTGCCAGTTTCGAGTGTCCGGCACGGACATCCTTGAGCAAGCTCCCCAGCCAGGCAGGTACGTGTTCGAGCACTTCGTCATCCTTTCCTCATCGGGCGATGAGACTTCCTGCATCTTCGATGGTTCGCTGCATGCGGCCCCTACATCAGACGAACAGGCTCCGTTGCCCGGTCTGCGTGGACCGTCCGGTCATGCCTTTGCAGGTAAGCATCAACATGTGCGACAAACGCGCTTTTGAACGCCACGAGATCAACAGTGCGCCAGGAAACCTCGTCCCTTATGCCTTCGATCCGGCCGATCAGAACGTCCTGGTCTCGGCAGTACATGATCGGCGTCGTGAAGCCGCGATGGTGCAGGCGATTAGCGGCAACCAGGAGGGAGTTTTCAATTTCAGGCATCGCTTCGGTAACGCACAAGCGTAAGGATGGTCGCAAGGGGCATCCGAATTTACTGACGATGCACGGATTCTTCTCCTGCTCCAGCAAGCGTGCTGGATGTCGCAGGCGCCGATCTGATCGCAAGGTCCGGTATCGTTATCACGACTCTGTCGGCGCCCTATCTTCGTACCGCCCGGCAAGGCGCAGCTGACGCACGATCCCATTAAATGCCGCAGTCACACCCTGGGCTCGTCCGATCTCGTTCTCCTGGCGCGCCGCGTCCCAGTACAGTTCAAGCGGCCAACGCTC
>NZ_ALVC01000091.1:0-22565 GCF_000293195.2 Sphingomonas sp. LH128 | reverse complement strand
GCCCCCCGCCATCAGGGGTTGGCGTCCAGCCAGGCCGCGACTTGCGCGGCGAGCCCGGTGAAGGCTTCGGCTTGCGGGCCGGTCCCGGCCGCGGTGGGCGTGCCCGCATCAGCCTCGCGCCGGATTGCGATGTCGAGGGGGATGCGGCCGAGGAAGGGCACGTCCATCTCCTTCGCGGAGGCTTCCGCGCCGCCGCAGCCGAAGGGATCGCTGACTTCGCCGCAGTGGGGGCAGGCATAGCCCGCCATGTTCTCGACCACGCCGACGACGGGGACGCCGCCTTTCTCGAACAGTTCGACCGCGCGGGTCGCGTCGATCAGCGCGAGGTCCTGCGGGGTGGAGACGATCACCGCGCCCGCAGGCTTGCAGCGCTGGAGCATGGTGAGTTGCACGTCGCCGGTGCCGGGCGGCAGATCGACGATGAGCACTTCGGCGCCTTCCCAGTGCCCCTCGACCAGCTGGAGCAGCGCGCCGGAAATCTTCGGCCCGCGCCAGGCGATCGCCTGCCCGGCATTGGAGAGGTGCGCCATCGACAGCGCCGGGACGCCCCAGCGGCTCTCGACGGGGACCAGCCTGCCTTCGTGCGCCGTGGCGCGCTGGCCCTCGGTGCCGAGCAGACGCGCCTGCGAGGGGCCGTAGATGTCCGCATCGACGAGGCCAACACGCCGTCCCATCCGGGCCAGCGCCACCGCGAGATTGGCCGAAAGCGTGGATTTGCCGACGCCGCCCTTGCCCGATCCAACCGCGATGATGCGTGGTCCCTTGGGTGGTGCGGGCTCAGTTTTATCCGCCATCATCGCCACGCGCACTTCGGCGACTTTGCCGCCAAGCGCATCGCGCACATGCGCTTCCAGTCCTGCCCGCGCCGCCGCATCGAGGCCGGTCGCATCGAGAACCAGCGTCGCGCGGCCGTCCGCCGCGCGCAGCGACTGGACACGCGCTGCGGCATCGGGCCGAAGCAGCGCCTTGAGATCGTCGCTTTCGGTGCCTGCCCCAAGACCTTCGGCGCTGCTCACTCGTCGTCTCCAGTAGATTGCCGGTTCGTTTCCGGCGTGTCCGTCATGGCCGAGGGATACCCCGGCGCTCGCCGCTCAGGTGGCGTACGCGGGGAAAAAGGGCAAGAGAGGCACTGTTATTTGCCCGAGGGGTTCTTATAGATAGCCTCATGACAGCTATCGGTGGTGCAGACACGCCTGGCGGCGTGCCGGGGGACGGAACGGGAATTTCCCAGATGACGGGACGCAACAGCCCGTGGGGCGGCGGCGGCAATGACGGCGGCGGTAGCGGAGACGGCGACGGGTCCGACGGCGCAGACGCATCCGGCAGCCAGCCCGACGAGCCGCAGTCCGAAACCCCCGAGCGCAAAGGCCCCCGCAATCCCTGGCTCCCCAGCGGAGAGGGCGCCCCGCCCCGCCGCTCGGCCAGCATCGAAGATATCTTTCGGCGCGGCGACCAGCGGCGCCCCGGTGGCGGAGGCGGCGGCCCGCGCGGCCCCGGCGGCTTCCCCAACCTGCCGCGCCGTCCGGACGGCAAGTCGTGGCTGCCGCTCGGCATCGGCGCCGCCGTGCTGGTGGTGCTCGGTTTCTCCAGCGTCCACATGCTCGGCCCCAAGGAACAGGGCGTGGTCACCACGCTCGGCCAGTATTCGCGCACCGTCGATTCGGGCGTGAGCCTGACCCTCCCCTGGCCGATCGAGCAGGTGAAGGTCGTCGACGTCAGCTCGTTCCAGGTCGTGGCCGTGCCCGACAACGAGAACGAGAAGCTGATGCTCACCAGCGACAAGAGCCTGGTCGATCTCAGCTACCTCGTGCGCTGGAACATCAAGGGCCTGAAGGACTACACCTTCCGCCTCGCCGACCCAGACGGCACCGTACAGGAAGTGGCCGAGGCCGCGATGCGCGCCTCGATCGCGCAAGTCTCGCTGGGCCAGGCTCTGTCCGGTGCAGGCCGTGCGCAAGTCGAGCAGGACGTGGGCGAGCGCATGCAGCGCATCCTCGACTTCTACCGCTCGGGCATCGCCATCCAGGGCGTCGAGATCAAGAAGGCCGATCCGCCGGCCAAGACCAAGGGCGCGTTCGACAACGTCAACGTCGCCCAGCAGGAAGCCGAACGCGACCGCTCCGAAGCCCGCGCCTGGGCGCAGCAGGTGATCGCCCGCGCCCAGGGCGATGCCAGCTCGTTCGACAAGGTCTACGAGGAATACAGGCTCGCCCCCGAAGTGACCAAGCGCCGCATGTACTACGAAACGATGGAACGCGTCCTGCGCGACAATGACACGGTGGTCGGCGAAAAGGGCGTGAACACCGTCCTGCCGCTGCCCGAGATGCAGCGCCGTGCCGCACCCGCTCCCGACACCTCGGTCAGCGTACCGACCAGCACGGGAGGTCAGTGATGAACCTGTGGCATGACTACAAGGCCGCGTGGATCGCGGCGGGCGTCGTCGTCGTCGGATTGATGATGAGCACCATCGTCGTTCCCGAGGACGAGCAGGCGGTCGTCGTCCAGACCGGCCGCCCGGTGCGGGTCTACAACCCCTATATCGCCAACGCGGCCTACGGGCAGACCGGCGCGGGCGTGCACTGGCGCATCCCGCTGGTCGAGCAGGTGATCCGCATCGACAAGCGCCTGCTTTCGGTCGACATGCAGCAACAGCAGGTGCTCTCCACCGACCAGCAGCGGCTGAACGTGGACGCCTATGCCCGCTACCGCATCGTCGATCCGATCAAGATGGTCCGCTCCGCCGGCACCAGCGAGCGGGTGACGCAGCAGCTCGAACCGATCCTCTCCTCGGTCGTGCGCCAGGAACTGGGCAAGCGGACCTTCCAGTCGCTGCTCACCGCCGAACGCGGCGCGGCGATGGAGAACATCCGCAAGCTGCTCGACCGTGAGGCCGCCGAATACGGCGCGCAGGTCGTCGACGTGCGGATCAAGCGCGCCGACCTGCCCGAGGGCGCGCTCGCCGCCGCCTTCGTGCGCATGGAAGCGGGCCGCCAGGAAGAGGCTAAGACGATCGCCGCGCAGGGCCAGCGCGACGCGCAGATCATCCGCGCCGAAGCCGAGGCCCAGGCCGCGAAAATCTACGCCGACAGCTTCGGCAAGGACGCGCAGTTCTACGACTTCTACCGCGCGATGCAGAGCTACGCGGTGTCGTTCGGCAAGGGCGCGCCCGGCAGCCCGAACGGCGCCAAGACCATCCTGCTCTCGCCGGACAATGCCTATCTGAATCATTTCAGGGAGCCGTGAGCGGTTTCGGCCGTTGCCCATCGGGAGTTGGCGGCCGGAACTTCGTAAAAGTGGCGGATTTCCGCATCATTCAAATCCGGTTAAGCTCACGGGGCGTGAAACCGCTTCGGGGTTACCAGTCGGATCTTGGCGCAAGCCGCCGAAACGGAGGAATCAAAGGACGTGAAGCCAGTGCGATATGCCTATGGACTGACCACAGCGCTCCTCATCGGAGGCGCTACCGCATCGCTCGTCACCGGCTACCCCGCAGGTGCCCAGGTGGCCCAGAACGAGGCCAGCGAAATTTCGAAGGTGGTGCCGCGTGCCGGTGCCCCCGCCAGCTTCGCGGATCTCACCGCGCAGCTGCAACCCGCCGTCGTCAATATCTCGACCCGCCAGAAGGTGCAGGTCGCGGGCGGCGGCGCCAACCCCTTCGCGGGCACTCCGTTCGAGGGGCTGTTCGGCGGACAGGGTGGCGGTAACGGCGCGCCCCAGACGCGTGAGGCCCAGTCGCTCGGCTCGGGCTTCATCATCTCGGCGGACGGCTATGTCGTGACCAACAATCACGTCATCACCGCCGAGGGCAAGGGCCAGGTCGAATCGATCACCGTCACCATGCCCGACGGCGCCGAGTATCCCGCCAAGCTGATCGGCAAGGACGCCGCATCCGACCTTGCGGTGCTCAAGATCGACGCGGGCAAGAGCCTGCCGTTCGTCAAGTTCGGTGACAGCCGCAAGGCGCGCGTGGGCGACTGGATCATCGCGATCGGCAACCCGTTCGGCCTCGGCGGCACGGTGACCTCGGGCATCGTCTCGGCCGTCTACCGCTCCACCCAGAGCGGCGGCGCCTATGACCGCTACCTGCAGACCGACGCGGCGATCAACCGGGGCAACTCGGGCGGCCCCATGTTCGACATGAACGGGCAGGTGATCGGCATCAACAACGCGATCTTCTCGCCCACGGGCGGCAGCGTCGGCATCGGCTTCGCCATTCCGGCGGAGATCGCGGCCCCGCTCGTCCAGAAGCTCATCAAGGGCGAGGCGATCGAGCGCGGCTATCTTGGCGTGCGCATCCAGCCGGTGACCGAGGACATCGCCGATTCGCTGGGCATCGCTCACAACAAGGGCGAGTTCATCCAGATGGTCGAGCCTGACGGTCCGGCGGCCAAGTCCGGCATGCAGGCGGGCGACGTCGTCGTCACGGTCGACGGCAAGGAAGTCACCAAGGACCAGACGCTGTCCTACATCGTCGCCAACACCAAGCCGGGCGCACGCATCCCGGTCGAGGTGATCCGCGGCGGCAAGCGCCAGACGCTGACCGCCACGGTCGCCAAGCGCCCGAGCGAGGACGAGCTTTCGCAGTCCTTCACGCCCGATGGCGACGAAGACGGCGATGCGTTCAACAATCCGCCCCAGAAGCAGGAAAAGGGCGTGATCGAGAACTCGCTGGGCCTGACCGTGACCCCGCTGACGGCCACCATCGCCCGCCAGCTCGGCGCGGCCGACGGCACCAAGGGCGTGGTCATCGTCGCGGTCGATCCGAACTCGGACGCGGGCCAGAAGGGCTTCCAGCGCGGCTTCATCATCCTGCAGGCCAACGGCCGTCCGGTGACGACCGCAGCGGACCTGACCGCAGCGATCAACGCCGCCAAGGCGGAAGGCCGCTCGGCCCTCCTCCTGCGCGTCCAGCCGCGTGGCCAGCAGGCGACTTTCGTGCCGGTGCGCCTGCGCTGACACGACGCGCCGAGGCGTAAATGGAAAAGGCCCGCCGGAGCGATCCGGCGGGCCTTTTCGTGTGTGGGAGATGGGCCAACGTCATCCCAGCGAAGGCTGGGACCGCTGGCCGCGTAAAACCCAACCACCGGCAGGGCGCCCTAACGATAGTTGGCAGTAATAGGCGAGCGGTCCCAGCCTTCGCTGGGATGACGCGGTTTGGCTTGAAACGACGCGGCGGTCAGGGCTGCGTTGTACCGGGTATCCGGGTCGGCGTAGGACGCGGCGTCGGCATCACGCGCGGGACCGGCGTGGGACGCGCCCCCGGATAGGCCCCGGTGCCCTGCCCCGGACGCAGGCCCGGATCTTCCCGCTCGCGCCCGGTGGCGCGGTCGAGGAAGTCGTTGCCCGCAGCGGGCGGCGGCCCGGCCTGCGCACCCTGCGGCCCGTAGTCCGGCGGAACCACGCCGCCGTTCGGCGCCTGCCCGTTCGGAACCCCTCCATAAGGCGGCTGGTCCGGCGTGGCGCCGTCAGGGTGGACGAGGTTGCCATTCTCGTCGGTGTAATAATAGTCGTCAGGGTTGCCCTGCATCTGCTCGTCATCGGGCTCCAGCTGCCATTCGGGCAGCTTGAGTTCGGTGTCGAACTGCTCGACCGGGCGCTTGGCGACGGCGACCTTCATATAGTCCGAGAACGCCCGCGCCGGAGCATGGCCGCCGGAGAGCCCCGCAACCCGCTTGGCATCGTCACGGCCCATCCACACGCCGGTGGTGATGCCGCTGGAGAAGCCGAGGAACCAGCCGTCCTTGTTCGAGCTGGTGGTGCCGGTCTTGCCCGCCACCGGCCGCCCGATCTGCGCGGCGCGGCCCGTGCCGATCGCCACGGCGGTCTGCAGCAGGTCGGTAATGCCAGCCGCCACGTAATGCGGCACCAGCACCTGACCCTGCACCGACTTGTGCTCGTAGAGCAGCTCGCCCGAAGTCGTGGTGACCTTGGTGATGCCGTAAGGCTCCACCGAAGTGCCGCCCGCCGAGACCGCCGCGAAAGCGCGTGTCATGTCGATCACGCGCACTTCGGAGGTCCCCAGCACCATCGCCGGCTTGGTGTTGATATTGGTGGTGATGCCGAAGCGCTTGGCCATGCTGGCGACGGTGCCGAAGCCGACCTCGTTGCCCAGCTGCGCGGCGACGGTGTTCTTGGAATAGGCGAAGGCGGTGCGCACGTCGATCTGGCCGGCGAAGTTGCGGCCGTCGTTCTGCGGGCTCCAGCCCTGGATCGTCACCGGCTCGTCCACGACGCGGTCGTCGGGGGTGTAGCCCGCCTCCAGCGCGGCAAGGTAGACGAACAGCTTCCACGACGAACCCGGCTGGCGCAGCGCCGAAGTGGCGCGGTTGTAGTTCGAGTTCACGTAATCCGTGCCCCCGACCATCGCCAGCACCGCGCCATCCTTGTCGAGACTGACGAGCGCGCCCTGCGCCCCCTTGGGCACGTTGGCGTCGATCGACTTGGTCGCCGCGTCCTGCATCGCCGGGTCGAGCGTGGTCCACACCTCGATCGGCTCGTTGTTCTCAGGGAGCAACATGTCGAGCTGCGGCAGCGCCCAGTCGGTGAAATAGCGGACCGAGTTCTGGCCTTTTTCCTTGGCGACCTGCACGTCCGAGAAATCGACGCTGTCGGCCTCCGCCTGCGAGATCACGCCTTCGCGCGCCATCAGGCCGAGCACGACCTTGCCGCGCCCCTTGGCAGCCTCGACGTCGGCGGTCGGCGAGTAGTTCGACGGAGCCTTCACCAGTCCGGCGATGATCGCCGATTCGGCGGTCGAAAGTTCGGTGGCCGGGTGGCCGAAGAACTTGCGGCTCGCCGCGTCAATGCCATAGGCGCCGCCGCCGAAGTAGACCTTGTTGAGGTACAGTTCGAGGATCTGGTCCTTGGTGAACTTCCTCTCGAGCGCCAGCGCCAGCACCATCTCTCGCGCCTTGCGGTTCCACGATCGGGTGTTGGTGAGGAAGATGTTGCGCGCCAGCTGCTGCGTCAGCGTCGAGGTCGCCTTGGCGCGGCTGTCGGTGGTGATCGACATGTAGACCGCGCGGGCCAGACCGATCACATCGACGCCGGGATGCTCGCGGAAGCGGCGATCCTCGACCGAGACGATGGCATCACGCATGATCGCGGGGATCTCGTCATAGGGCATCCACTTGCCGTAGCTCGGCCCGAGCGAGACGAGTTCGCGCCCGTCGCGCGCGCGCACGACGATCATCTGGCCGTTCTGGCTGCTCTTCAGCGCCGAATAGTCGGGCAGTTCGCGCATCGTGAAGAACACGGCGGTGCCCAGGAAGATCGCGCCGAGCAGCGCCAGCGCGCCGCCCCATACGAACACGCCGCGCAGGATGCGGCGCCAGAGCGGCTTGCTTTCAGCTTGCGACGATGCGCCGCGGGGTGCGCGGCTGCGGCCGGAATTCTTGGCCATGGGTAGGATGCAAACCCCAATAAGGACGGATGTGTCGGGTCGCTCCTACACTTTGCATGGCGATTTGTAACCCGAGGTGAACACGGGTGCGGGGGAAAGGGCAGAGCAAGAACTTCCTCCCCGAGCTTGTCTCGGGGAGGGGGACCGCCGCGAAGCGGTGGTGGAGGGGAAGAGGCGAGGCATTTCCCCCTCCGTCAGCGCTGACGCGCTGCCACCTCCCCGAGACTAGCTCGGGGAGGAACCGATCACTTCGGCTCGAAGTCCAGCGAGGCGCTGTTGATGCAGTACCGCAGCCCCGTCGGCGCCGGGCCATCCGGGAACACGTGGCCGAGGTGTCCTTCACACTTCGCACAAGTCACTTCGGTGCGGATCATCCCGTGCGAGGTATCGCGGTGCTCGTCGATCGCGGCTTCGTCCACCGGCGCGGTGTAGCTCGGCCAGCCGCAGCCCGAATTGAACTTGTCATCGGATTCGAACAGCGGCGCACCGCAGCCCGCGCAAGTATAGAGCCCTTGCTGCTTGTTGCCGTCGTATTTGCCGGTGAAGGCCCGCTCGGTGCCTGCCTGACGCAGCACATAGTACTGCTCTGGGCTCAGGCGCTCGCGCCATTCTTCGTCGGTGAGGTGCATCTTGTCGGTCATCGGGGAGGCTCTCCTTTGGCGCCGATATGGGGCGGAACGAGGCCAAATTCCAGTGAGTCCGTCGTCCCGGATCAGGTCCGGGACGACGACCAATCAGTACGGGGCGCCGTCCTTGTGGAAGTAGCCCTCGCCGTCGAACTTCATGTCGATGTCCGAATAGGCGCCGCTGCCGTTCGGATCGCCCGCACTGATCGCGATGAAGGTGCAGTCGGCCTCGCTTTCGTTCACGAGGTGGTGCCCGTCGCGCACGCCTTTCGCCCAGGCGCAGACGTCGCCCGCGCGCAGCAGCGTGCGCCCGCCGTCTTCCACCAGCACCGCCTCGCCCGAGAGCATGACCAGCAATTCGTCCTCGTCGTCGTGCCAGTGGCGCTGGCTGGACCAGGCGCCCGGCTTCAGCACCACATGGCTCGCGCCCATCTGCGTCAGTCCGCCGGCAGGAGCGAGGCGCCGCCACCAGCGGCCCTCCACCGCCGCGTCGAAAGGCGCCGGATAGCCGGTGCGGTTGGCCTGCGGGATGGCCTCGATGTCGAGCCGGGGCATGGACGGTCTCCTATGGTCATGGTGCGCCTATTATGCGATGGCGCTGCCCCTATGTCCCAGACCGCTCCTCTCGCCGCAACCGTCGCCGATCTCGCCGAGGCGCTGATCGCCTGCCCCAGCGTTACCCCGGCCACCGGCATGGTGTTCGACTGCCTGGAAAACCAGCTGGCGCCGCTCGGCTTCGAGGTCACCCGCTTCATCGCGGGAGAAGCGCCGGACGGCCCGGTCGAGAATCTCTTCGCGATCCGTCGCGGCCCCGAGGGTTCGCGCCACTTCGCCTTCGCCGGCCACCTCGACGTGGTGCCGCCGGGCGAAGGCTGGACCAGCGCGCCGTTCCTGCCCGAGAGGCGCGGTCCCGAGGGGCAGGAACTGCTGTACGGGCGCGGCGCCGTGGACATGAAGGGCTCGATCGCGGCCATGGTCGCGGCCGTCACGCATATCCCGCCTGAAACCGGCACTGTCAGCTTCATCATCACCGGCGACGAGGAAGGCCCGGCGCGCTTCGGCACCCTCGCCCTCATCGACCTGATGCGCGAAAAGGGCGAGATTCCCGACCTTTGCCTCGTCGGCGAGCCGACCTCGGTGAACCGCCTCGGCGACATGATGAAGGTCGGCCGTCGCGGTTCCGTCAACATCTGGCTGGAAGTCGAGGGCGTGCAGGGCCACGTCGCCTACCCGCACCTCGCCGACAATCCGATCACCAAGCTGGTGGCGATGCTCGCCGAACTCGACGCCATCGTGCTCGACGAGGGCACCGACTGGTTCCAGGCGAGCAACCTCGAAGTCACCGACGTTTCCTGCGGCAACCCGGCCACCAACGTGATCCCGGCGAAGGCTTCGGCGCGCATCTCGATCCGTTTCAACGACCTGCACACCGGCGAGGGCCTTGCCGCGCGCGTCGCCGAGATCGCGCAGCGGCACGGCGGCACCGCCCGCCCCGTGATCTCGGGCGAGGCGTTCCTGACGCAGCCCGGCGCGTTCTCCGCCATGCTGGCCGAAGCGATCCGCGCCGAGACCGGGGTAGAGCCCGAACTCTCGACCAGCGGCGGCACTTCGGACGCGCGGTTCCTCAAGGATCTCTCGCCGGTGATCGAGTTCGGTCTGTGCAACGCGACGATGCACAAGCGCGACGAAGCCGTGGCCGTGGCCGACCTCGAGGCCCTCGCCCGCATCTACGAGCAGGTGACGCTGGCCGCTCTGGCGGGCTGACGGGGGATTTGTTTCGGAGGCGAGCGGGCCGAAACGCAAGGCCCTGCGTCTTGCAACCGGGTGAAACCTCGCCCCCGTCATTGACCGCACCGGCCACACTGATAGGCTCCGGCGCTTTCACGACGCCACCATTAACAAGGGGTTCGCAATGGGCAGGCGCCTGACGCTCTACATTCTCATCGGCATGGTCCTCGGCATCGCCGCGGGCTACATGCTCCACGCGAGCCTTCCGGCGGACGATCCGCACCTCAAGCAGTGGGCCGATTATTTCCGGCTGCTGCCCGACGTGTTCCTCAAGCTGATCAAGATGATCCTCGCGCCGCTGGTCTTCGCGACGATCGTGACCGGCATCGCGGGCATGGGCGACAGCGCCGCGCTCGGCCGCATCGGCGGCAAGGCGCTGGGCTGGTTCATCACCGCCAGCCTCGTCTCGCTCAGCCTCGGCCTGATCCTCGTCAACCTGTTCCAGCCCGGCGTCGGTGTCGGCCTCGAAAGCAGCGCCGACGTGGGGGACCTCGAGATGGGCGAGCTGACGCTGCGCCACTTCATCCTCGAGATCTTCCCGGCCAGCCCATTGGCGGCGATGGCCGAGAACAACATCCTGCAGATCCTGGTCTTCTCGGTCTTCGTCGGCGTCGGCCTCACCGCCATCGGGGAGCGCGGCGCGCCGATCGTGCGCGCCACCGAAGCGCTGTCCGAACTGATGCTGCAGATCACCGGCTACGTCATGCGCTTTGCGCCCTTCGCGGTGTTCGGCGCGATCGCCGCCGTCATCGGCACGCAGGGCCTCGGCATCATCGTGACCTACGGTGTGCTGGTCAGCGAGTTCTACCTTGCGATGGCTCTCCTGTGGGTGCTGCTGTTCTGCGCGGGCGGCCTGTTCCTGGGCAAGCGCGTGGTCACGCTGTTCCGCTATATCCGCGAGCCGCTGCTGCTCTCGTTCTCGACTGCCTCCTCAGAAGCGAGCCTGCCCAAGTTGTTCGAGCAGCTCGACCGCTTCGGCGTGCCGCGCCGCATCTCGGGCTTCATCCTGCCGCTGGGCTACAGCTTCAACCTCGACGGCTCGATGATCTACATGACCTTCGCGTCGATGTTCATCGCCCAGGCTTACGGCATCCATGTGCCGATTATGACGCAGATCCTGATGCTGCTGACGCTGATGGTCAGTTCCAAGGGCATCGCCGGCGTGCCGCGCGCCAGCCTCGTGGTGATCGCCGCGACGCTGACGCAGTTCGGCCTGCCGGTCGAAGGCATCGCGCTGCTGCTGGGCGTGGACACTTTCCTCGACATGGGCCGCTCGGCCACCAACGTGGTGGGCAACGCAGTGGCGACGGCGGTGATCACCCGCTCGGAAGGCATGCTGCAGCCGCTGATGGACCCCGATGCGGAAGTGCTGCACTCACCCTCGCACACCGTCGCCGACGGGCGGCGCGGGCTCAACATCGATCCCGAGCAGTACGAGGGGTAAGGATAGGCCGAGGGGGCTTCGACAGGCTCAGCCTGAGCGGTTTTGAGAGCAGGTCTTTAAATCCCGCTCAGGCTGAGCTTGTCGAAGCCCCCTCGGTCATCCGCTGATCGAAAAGCCCCGCTACTTCGCCAGCTTCACCGGCACGAACGGTCCCATGCCGCAGCCGCCCATGCGCTGCCACTGGTTGCCGATCTGTTGCAGCGGATAGATGATGTCCTGTCGGCACAGCTGCGAGAGCGACGTCTCATACGTAAACGTGCCCGCCGACTTTAGCCCGCTGCACCGGTTGGGCAGCGTCACCCGCCAGACTTGCCCGCCCGCACCGCCGATGAAGTCGATCGTGTGATCGTCGCGAATGCGGGTGGTATTGAAACGCGTCACCGACAGGCAATCGACGGCGGCCCCAGTCGCCTCTGCGGCAGGTTCGGGAGGCAGCGTCTCACCCGGACCTTCCTGCGAACAGGCGGCGAGGGCAACGGTGGCAAGCAGCAGGGCAACGGGAGTTCTCATCGGCTCATCCTCTCGCTGGGCGAACGTCCGGCAAGCCCCATTGGCTCCCCGAATGCCGCCTTCGTCAAGAGGACGTAGGCCTCAGGCCGCAGCCTTCCTCGCACCCCGGTCGAGCACCTTGTCCTTGAAGGCGCACAAGTCCACCTCAGGGCATCGCCAGCACTCGGGCGTGCGCGCCTTGCAGATGTAGCGGCCGTGAAGGATCAGCCAGTGATGCGCGCCGACCCGGAATGGCTGCGGCACCTTCTTCTCGAGCTGCTTCTCCACCGCCAGCGGCGTCTTGCCCTTGGCGAGCCCCGTGCGGTTGCCGACGCGGAAGATATGGGTATCGACCGCGAAGGTCTCGGCCCCGAAGGCGCAGTTCATCACCACGTTGGCAGTCTTGCGGCCGACGCCGGGCAGCTCGACCATGGCGTCGCGATCCGCCGGAACCTCGCCGCCGTGCCGGTCCACCAGAATCTGCGAAAGGGCGATGACGTTCTTGGCCTTGGTGTTGAACAGGCCGATGGTCTTGATGTGCTCCTTCAGCCCCTCTTCACCGAGGTCCACCATCTGCTGCGGCGTCTTCACATACTCGAACAGCGCACGCGTCGCCTTGTTGACGCCCACGTCGGTCGCCTGCGCCGAGAGCGTGACGGCGACGAGCAACTGATAGGTGTTGCCGAATTCCAGCTCCGTCTCGGGCGAGGGATTGGCCTCCGCCAGACGGCGGAAGAACTCGAAGACGTCCGCCTTCTTCAAAGGCCCAGCACCTGCGGCATCGTGTAGCGGCCCGGCCCCTGCGCCAGCAGCCACTGCGCCGCCTTCACCGCTCCACGCGCGAAGATGCCCCGGTTCTCGGCGAGGTGCGAGAGCGAGAGACGCTCGTTGTCGGCAAGAAAATGGACGGTGTGGTCGCCCGCGACGGTGCCGCCGCGCAGGGCCGCGAAACCGATGGTGCCCGCCTCGCGCTTGCCGGTGATGCCGTCACGGCCACGTACCGCGCTGTTCGCCAGCCCGACGCCGCGTCCGTCGGCGGCTGCCTCACCCAGAAGCAGCGCGGTGCCGGAGGGAGCGTCCACCTTCATGCGGTGATGCGTCTCGACGATCTCTATGTCCCAGTCCTCTCCCAGCCGCGTCGCCGCCTCGCGCACCAGATGCGCGAGCAGCGTGACGCCGAGCGAGGTGTTGCCGGTCTGCAGGACGGGAATGTGCTCGGCCGCCGAATCGATCAGCCAGTGGTGGCGCTCCTCCAGCCCGGTGGTGCCGATGACGATCGGCAGCTTGGCGGCGATGGCGGCATCGAGGTTGCCTTCGAGCGCCGAGGGACTGGAGAAATCGATCAGGATGTCGGCATTGGCTGCGACGGCCGAGGTGTCACCGTCCTTGTCGACGCCGCCCGCCAGATCCTCGCCCGCATCGGCAATGGCGGCCGCGATCGCCTGCCCCATGCGCCCCTGGCTGCCGATGATTCCGATTCGTGCCACGCTGCTGTCTCCGTCCGGGCGTAAAGTCCTGTCACGGCCGCATGGCGCAAACGCGCCGGTTCGACAAGCGCCGCGCGCACGCTAAGGTGAGCCATGAGCAGCATCCGCAACATCGTCATTCTCACCGGCGCGGGCGTTTCGGCCGAGAGCGGCATCGACACCTTCCGCGACGGCGGCGGTCTCTGGGAGCAGCACCGCGTCGAGGACGTCGCCACGCCCGAGGCCTTCGCGCGCGACCCCGACCTCGTCCTGCGCTTCTACGACATGCGCCGCGAAGCGATCCAGACCAAGCAGCCCAACGCTGCCCACCGCGCGCTGGCAAAGCTGGACGCGGAATGGGAAGGCGACCTGCTGATCGTCACTCAAAACGTGGACGACCTGCACGAACGCGCCGGAGCGAAACCCGTGCTCCATATGCACGGCGAGCACCTGAACGCCTGGTGCATGGCCTGCGACGAACGCCCGCGCTGGACCGGCCCACTGATCGACCGCCCCGCCTGCCCCGAATGCGGAGAAGCGGCGCTGCGGCCGGACATCGTATGGTTCGGGGAAATGCCCTATCGCATGGACGAGATATTCGCGGCGCTGGAAGAGGCGGACCTGTTCGTCTCGATCGGGACGTCCGGCGCGGTCTATCCGGCGGCGGGCTTCGTGCGCAACGCGCGGGAACTGGGCGTCGAGACGCTGGAACTCAATCTCGAACCCTCGCAAGGCACCGGATGGTTCGACGAGGCGCGGCATGGACCGGCAAGCGCACTGGTGCCTGCGTGGGTGGAGGAGGTTCTGTCACGGTAAGGCGCCCTGCCGCACGGGGCTTCGATAGGCTCAGCCTGAGCGGAATTGGGAAACTTGCACTACCTCCGCTCACCCTGAGCTTGTCGAAGGGTCAAGCACAGCTTGTCGAAGCCCCATGCGCATTACAGCCCCGGCATGCCGGATCCTTGGCGATCCTGAGCGGCCGCATCGACGGTGCCAGCCCGTCGATCAGATGCAAGGTCCCGAACTGAGGCTCCCCAAGCACCGTGTGTCCCGCCAGCAGCACCCGCATCGCGTGCATCGACGCGAAGGTGCCGACCATGCCGACCATCGCCCCGAGCACGCCGTCGGCGGCGCAGGTATCGCAGTCCACCGCGTCGAAGGCATCGCCCACGAAACAACGGTAGCAGGCGTACCCCGGCAAATGACCTGCGAAGTTCGCGACCTGCCCCTGGAACCGCCCGATCGCCGCCGTCGTCAACGGAATGCCCAATTTTACGCACGTATCTGACACGAGGAGCCGAGTCGCGAAGTTGTCACAGCCGTCCAGTACGAGGTCCGCGCCGGAAAGGACGTCACGCGTGTTGTCATCCCCCAGCCGCGCAACGACGGGATCGACCTTCAGGCCAAGATCAAAACGCCGCACCCATTCGGCCGCCGCTTCCGCCTTGGGCCTGCCGATATCCGATGGCGTATAAATCGTCTGGCGCTGCAAGTTGCTGACGTCGACCACGTCATCATCGACCAGCGTGAGACGGCCTATGCCGGCTGCGGCGAGATACTGCAGGACAGGACTGCCAATCCCGCCGCAGCCGACCAGCACCACATGCGCCTCGCTCAGCGCGACCTGTCCGGCCCCGCCGACTTCGGGCAGGACGATATGCCGCGCGAAGCGGCCGAGACGATCGGCGGTGAGCGTCATTTCGCCTGTTCGTCTCCGGGCGCTTCAGGCACGGCCGCTTCCACAAGCCGCTCCTTCACGAACCCGTGCATGCCGAACCACCACTGCACCGCGATGACGCCGCCCTTGGCGGGCTGGAGCATGCCGATCATCATCGCGATGGCCAGCGGCACCAGGATCGCGAACATCGCCATTGGCCCCAGGTCGTAGTCCACCGAAAGCGCTATGATCAGCGGCGCCATCAGGTGGCCGGTGACGATCATGGAGATGTATGCCGGAAAGTCGTCCGCACGTTGCGGCGTGAGGTCCATGGTGCAGACCGGGCAACGCTCGCGCGGCTTGAGCCACTTGTAAAACAGACTGCCCTCGCCGCAACGCGGGCAACGGCTGCGAAGGCCGCGAAGCAGGGCCTGCGAGAACGTGGCGGGAATCATGTCCAAGCGCCTACATCATACGGGCAGGACGGTGAAGCAGATTGCGCCGGCGGCAAAAGGGTCAGGGCCTGAGCACGTGGACGCGGTTGCGCCCGCCGTGCTTGGCCGCATAGAGCGCCGCGTCCGCATGCTTCGTGGCATCTTCCAGCAGCGCGAAGTCCCGCACCGACGCCAGCCCGCAGGAGAACGTCACGGCGCGATCCTCGACGCCCAGATTGGTATCGAGCGCGACCGTCGCCCGCAGCCTCTCCATGACGAGGCGCGCCTCGTCGAGCGTGGTGTCGGGCAGGAGCACGGCGAATTCCTCGCCGCCCCAGCGCGCGGCGACATCGCTGCGGCGCACGTGGTCCTCGATGCGGCGGGCCAGCGCCTTGAGCACGAGGTCGCCGACATCGTGGCCGCACTCGTCGTTGATGCGCTTGAAATGATCGATGTCGATCAGCGCCAGCACTGCATTGGAGCGCCCGCGCAGTATCTGCTTGGCCGAATCAAGGAACCCGCGGCGGTTGCGGATGCCGGTCAGCGGATCACGCTCGGCCGCATCGACAAGGCGCTCGATGCGCGCCGCGTTTTCATGCGCAGCCGTGGTCACCCCGGTCAGCAGGCGGCCAACGAGATCGTCCGCGCCTTGCGGGATCAGCGGGATCCGCTCGCCCATCTGGATCGACTGGAGCATCGTCGTCGCCTGCGCGATCGGGGCGAGCAGCGCATGAATTGCCGCAAGCCCCAGGCCCGTGCCCACCAACGTGGCGACGAGGAGCGTGAGCAGGGTATCGAGTTGCCAATGCCCGGTCGTCGCCTGCAGCACGATGCAGGCGATCAGAGGCACGTGAACGGCGCCGAAGCATACGAAAAGAAGCCGCCGCTCATAACTGCGGGGGAACAGGAAAGTCGTGGCCTGGTAGAAGCGCATGGGGGGAATGCCTCTTCTGCTGAAGCTGAGAATGAAACGCGATTGCGCCGCCTCCCGCTTACGGAGCCGAATCTTATGCAAACGTTAAATTACGTGATGAAACGGGCGGTTAACCTTTGACGGCGCCCAAACGAAAAGGCCGAGGAACACGTCCTCGGCCCCTGTGGACAAATGCGCGGACAAGTCCGTGCAAAGGCGTTCATATCCCGGCATGGCGCCGGGACAAGCCTCAGCTTTCGAGCTGACGCAGCAGCGAGCGTACGTCGCCGTCCATGTCGGCATCGCGCGTGCGCAATTCCTCGATCAGGCGCACCGCATGGATCACCGTCGAGTGATCGCGGCCACCGAACTTGCGGCCGATCTCCGGATAGGAACGCGGCGTCAGCACCTTGGCGAGGTACATCGCCACCTGACGCGGGCGCACGACGGCGCGCGCGCGGCGCTTGCTGCTCATCTCGGTGCGGTCGATGCGGTAGAACTGGCAGACCGTGCGCTGGATCTCGTCGATGGTGATCCGGCGGCGGTTGGCCGAGAGGATGTCGGTCAGCTGCTCTTCGGCGAGCTGGAGCGAAACCGCCTGCCCGGTCAGCTGCGCATAGGCGATCAGCTTGTTGAGGCCGCCGACCAGTTCACGCACGTTGCGATTGATGGTCCGCGCCAGGAACTCGATGACGTCGGCAGGCACTTCGACCGAGGCGAAGCGGCCGAGGCGATTCTCGAGGATCGAGCGGCGCAGTTCGATGTCGGCGGGCTGGATGTCGGCAACGAGGCCCATCGACAGGCGCGAGAGCAGGCGCGGCTCGACGCCGTCGAGCGCCTGGGGCGCACGGTCGGCGGCGAAGACCAGACGCTTGCCTTCCTGCAGCAGCGCATCGATCGTGTAGAGCAGTTCTTCCTGCGCCGATGCCTTGCCGATGATGAACTGGATGTCGTCGACCAGCAGCAGGTCGAAGCCGCGCAGGCGCGACTTGAATTCGATCATCTGGTTCTGGCGCAGCGCCTGCACGAACTCGACCATGAAACGCTCGGCCGAGCAGTAGAAGATTCGCGCATGGGGGTGCGCTGCAAGATAGGCGTGACCGATCGCGTGCAGAAGGTGCGTCTTGCCCTGACCCGTAGCGGCCTTGAGGTAGAGCGGCGAGAACTGCGGCTGCTCGGTAGCGGCCATGCGCTGCGCGGCGTTGCAGGCCAGCACGTTGGAGGTGCCGGTGACGAAGCTGGTGAAGGTCTGCGAAGCGTCGATGCCTGCAGGACCCTGGCCGAGCGAGGCGAACGATTCGCCTGCAAGCGCAACCGACAGCGGGTCCGCGACGCCGGCGGCCGAATCGTTGGCCGGTGCGCTGGCGGGACGGCCACCACCGCCACCCAGACGCAGTTCGGGCAGCTGGCGACGGCCGGGATGCACGAGGATGCGCACGTGACGCACGTCGGGCCGCGCGATCTTCCATGCCAGCGACAGACGATCGGCAAAGCGGTCGTTGACCCAGTTCGCCGAGAACTCCGTCGGCAGATACAGATCGAGCGTACCGGTTTCCTTGCACCAGTTGCCCGGCTGGATCGGCTTGATCCACTGGCTGTGAGCCTGATGCCCAAGATCCTTGCGCAGGCCCTGGCTGATGTCCGCCCAGTCCGCCGCCAGGTTTACGGCTTCCTGATCCTCTTCCATCGCCACTCGCACCGCCTTCGACTTCCTATTCAAGTTCGTACCTTCGACCATCGCGGTCACTGGGGGATTCACCGAGGGGTGTCCTGCTGATGTATTCGACATCGTTTCGAACCCCCTTGTTCGCGTGTGTTGGCGTGATCCCGCCGGTGACGCGAAACAGAGCGACCAGCGCATCCAAAGTAAAAACTTCCCCTCACCGCGAACGCTTGTCCGCGGCGGTTGTTCCACTGTGAATCGCTGTATCCCCGGCCCGTTCCGCAACGGCCGGGGACCCTTTTAGGAACCGGTTTGCAGCGCAGGCAAGACGGCGATCCCCAAATAAAAAAAATTATGAAGGTTGACTCACGTGGGAGTGCCTAAAATCCGTAGCCAAACTGTAATACGCTTAAAAATCAGCGCGTTGCGCATTGCAGCACTCCGAATCCCAGTGTTTCCGGGGCTTTGCTTTGCCCCATGTTGCGATGCCGCAAAAACGAGAACGGAGCCGAGGTCAGGCGACCCCGGCTCCGTTCTTGTTTCGTCCTGAGACAGGTAGCTAGCAACCTATCCCAGTCGGCGAATCACCCTCTCGAATCGGAGAGGGTGGCTCGAATCAGAGAGCGGCGACGCGCTTCGTCAGACGCGACATCTTGCGCGCTGCGGTGTTCTTGTGGAGCACGCCGCGTGCAACGCCGCGAGCCAGCTCGGGCTGCGCTTCCTTGAGGGCGGCAACAGCCGCGTCCTTGTCGCCACCGGCCAGGGCGCCTTCGACCTTCTTCAGGAAGGTGCGGATGCGGCTCACGCGGTTGGTGTTGATCTCTGCACGGCGATCGTTGCGACGGATGCGCTTGCGAGCTTGCGGCGTATTGGCCATCGATATTCCTCTGTCTGGGCGGCCAACACGGTGAGCGGCCCCAATTGCCTAACGAATCTATTCGGCGAACGGACTCGCCGGAAAGCGCGCCCCTTACAGTTCGGGCGGGGTTCCGTCAAGCCGAGGCGGCGGCGCGAAACCGCCTGTTTCTGGCGTTCGTGGCCGCAAGCGGCCACGCTCAGACGCCGCGCGGCCATAGTACATTCCGGTGCGGCGCTACCGCTGGCAGCGCCGGCACCAGAAGGTGCTCCGCCCGCCCTGCACGAAGCGCAGGACCGGCGCGCCGCAACCGCAAGGATCGCCCTCACGCCCATAGACCTGCCACGACGCCGCGAAGTAGCCGAGTTCGCCGTTCGGCTGCGCGTAGTCCTTGATGGTCGAGCCGCCCGCCGCGATCGATTCGCCCAGCACCTGCTTGATCGCGGGCACCAGCCGGGCCAGCGCGGGCAGGCTGACGCGCCCCGCCTCCTTGTCCGGCCGTATCCCGGCACGGAACAGCGCCTCGCACACGTAGATGTTGCCGAGCCCCGCCACGATGGTCTGGTCGAGCAGCATCTGCTTGATCGGCGCGATTCGCCCCGCGAAGGCCGCGCGCAGATGCGCCGGAGTCAGGCCCTCGCCCAGCGGCTCCGGCCCGAGCGAAGCGAACGCGCCCCAGGCGTCGAGCGTCGCGGTCGGAGCCAGATCGACCGAACCGAAGCGCCGCGCATCGTTGAGCGCCAATACGTGACCGGAGCCCGTCTCCAGCACGAGGTGGTCGTGCTTGTCAGGCGTCTCCGGCTCGATCCGCCAGCGACCAGACATGCCGAGGTGGAACACCATGGTCTGTTCGCGGTCGGTATGGATCAGCCCGTACTTGGCCCGCCGCCCCATACCGGTAACCCGCGCGCCGGTCAGTACCTGCACCAGATCGGGCGGGAACGGACGGCGCAGGTCCGCACGGTTGAGCGTGACGCGCGCGATTCGCTCACCGTCGAGGAAGCGCTCGAGGCCGCGCACGGTGGTTTCGACTTCAGGAAGTTCAGGCATCGGACCGTAGATAGGGTGCTTGAGGCCGGACGCCAATCGTGAACGCGGCGCTTTGCCGATGGGGCTTCGACAAGCTCAGCCTGAGCGGGACTGGGAGTATAGCGCAAACTCGCTCACCCTGAGCTTGTCGAAGGGTCAGAGAATATGCCCCGTCCGGTCGCGCTTGGTTTCGAGATAGCGCGCGTTGTGCGGGTTGGGCGGCAACTGGTGCGGCACCCGCTCGACTACCTCGACACCGACGCCTTTCAGCGCCGCGACCTTGGCCGGGTTGTTGGTCATCAGCCGGATCGCCCGCACCCCCAGCAGGTCCAGCATCCGCGCCGCCACCGGGAAATCGCGCGCCTCGGTCGGCAGACCGAGACGGTTGTTGGCGTCCACCGTGTCGTAGCCCGCATCCTGCAGCGCATAGGCACGCAGCTTGTTGACGAGGCCGATGCCGCGCCCCTCCTGCCGCAAGTACAGCAGCACGCCCCAGCCCCCCTCTCCGGCCTCCGCCGACATTGCCCGCAGCGCCGCGTTCAGTTGCGGCCCGCAGTCGCACTTGAGGCTGCCGAGAATGTCGCCGGTCAGGCATTCGGAATGGAGGCGCACCAGCGGCGGCCGGTCGCCGTCCTGCGTGCCGATGACGAGCGCGACGTGCTCACGCAAGTCGTCGAGCGCGCGGAAGGCGACGATCTCGGCATTCTCCGCCGCCTCGACGGGCAGCTTCGCTCGCGAGGCTATCGCGAGGTGCGCGGTGTCTTTCCACGCGGCGAGGTCGGCACTGGAAACGTCCTGCGCCTCGCCATCCTGATTCGGCGCGACGAGGAAGGCGGGCAGGATACCGGCAAGCCGCGCCAGTTCCATCGCGGTGTGCGCCGCATTGCCATCCTCGATATGCTCGGCCGCGAAGGGACCTTTCATCGGGTAGGCGAGGTCGAGCGCAGGATCGGCCACCGCGCGCCCGGTGTCGAGGTCGAAGGGCTCGGCGGCGCGAATCAGGACCGGCGCTTCGGGCACGGCGGCCTCGCGCTGGTTGGCGAGCTTCAGCGTCGCCGCGCGGGCGGCCGAAATCAGCATGCGCGGGGCGGTGACGCCGGGCGCGAAGGCCGTCTCGGCGGGAAGCAGCACCGCGCCGGCCACCCGCACCGGCCAGCCATGGCGCAGCGCGTCGAGCGCCAGCGCCACGCGGCGCGTCGAGGCGACCTCCTCGCTCAGAGTTCGAACTCGGTGACGAGCGGGATGTGGTCGCTCGGCTGGTCCCAGCGGCGCGTTTCCTCGACGAAGTGGTGCCCGCGCGCCTGCGGGGCGAGGTCGGGCGAGGCCCACATGTGATCGAGGCGGCGGCCCTGGTCCTTCTGGCGCCAGTAGCTGCGGTAGGACCACCAGGAATAGTTGCGTTCCGGCGCCGGGATGAAGCGGCGGCCGAGATCATCGAAGCCCGCCGCGTCCTGCAGGCGCTTCAGCGTCTCGACCTCGATGGGTGTGTGGCTGACGACCTTGAGCAGCGCCTTGTGATCGTAGACGTCCGATTCGAGCGGGGCGATGTTGAAGTCGCCGACGATCAGGGTCGGACGGTCGATCTTGTCGGCCCAGCGGGACATGCGTTCGAGGAAGTCGAGCTTCTGGCCGAACTTGGGATTCACCTCCCGGTCGGCGATGTCGCCGCCTGCCGGGATGTAGACGTTCTCCAGCACCATGCCCTGCCCGGGGCCGAGCAGTTCGACGCCGATGTGGCGGGCCTCGCCGTTGTCCTGCCAGTCGTGCTTCGAGAAGTCGCGGAACGGCACTTTCGAGACCGTCGCGACGCCGTGATAGCCCTTCTGGCCGTGGATGGCGCGGTGGGTGTAGCCGAGGCGCTCGAACATCTCGTGGGGGAACAGGGGCTCCGCCACCTTGATCTCCTGCAGGCACAGCACGTCGGGGGCCTGCTCGGTGAGGAAACGTTCGACCTGGTCGATGCGCAGGCGGACGGAGTTGATGTTCCAGGTGGCGATCTTCATGCGCGTGGCTTTAGGCATCGCCTGCGGGAATTGCCAGTCCCCGACCTCGCATAAACCGAGGGTGCCCCTCCACCATCCTGCGGATGGTCCCCCTCCCCGTTCCGGGGAGGATGCGTGTGCTTTTCTTGGGTCAGGATTGGCTCAGGCCGGAGCGAGAACGGTGCCGTTCGCAGCCCGGCATGGGCCAATCCTGACCCAAGAAAACAGAAAACCCTCGAGCCGGGGGCAGAGGCTCGAGGGTTCCTGTAAGCGTTCGTCACGCTAGTATCAGAGCGGTCACTCAGGAGGCGCGGGCAACAGGGGGGAAACCCGCCTCACAACCGTTCTGACAAGACCTATATGGGGCGTGGCTCCTGACTGCCAAGTGAACGAAGTTAAGAAAACTGTCGCCGTTTGTCGCTAGAGCCGCACATTCGGCGATAAAACGCCTTCCGTCATCGACGATCAGGGGTTGGGTTTGAAATCCGCCGAAAGCGGATTTTGCGGCACCGGCCCACGCCCCTACCCGGCCTCCCACGGAAGTATACTTGATGGGAGGCCGGGTGGGGGCGTGGGGCGGGTGCCGCAGAGAATCTGACAGGGAACAATATTGGGCCGAACCCGCTTCTCCCGGCATAAAACAGGCCGGGAGAAAAGCCGTGTCGAAGATTGCCGCGATAATCGGGCGGATTTTGATCGCCCTCATCTTCATATTTTCCGGGGCGGGCAAGCTCGCCGACATATCCGCGACCGAGACGATGATCGTCGCCGCCGGTCTGCCCTCGGGCCTTGCCATTCCCACCGGGCTGTTCGAAC